>JBNKOV010000005.1:0-27826 GCA_050294955.1 Holophagae bacterium | reverse complement strand
TTCATGATGCACAAATCACAGCTCGCAAGGGCCTGAGTGCAATTCCAGCAATGGCCTTCGCTGTAGGTTTTCTTAATTTTTCGGCCGCATTCCTGGCAGTGGATGGCGCCGGTAAAAGCCAGCTTGATTTCCCTGCCCAGATGGGGGTTGAGTGGGATACGCAAGTCGCCTAAAGGCAAGATATAAGAGACAGGATCTCCCATAGTAGTCTTCATTTTACCCAAATGACCCAAGTAAGTGTCCATGACGCGCGCCCCCTAATCAACTGCTCGACGATCTTACCAGAAAATGACCCCCAGGAGGAAAAAGAATGGGTCGTTTTCCGGGTCAGGCGGAAATGGGCGCGACGTAAACCGGGCAGACCGCATCATTAAAAACCTGCTCGGTAATACGGCCCATGATGGGTTGGTTGGCCACGTCTTCCCGGGTAATAAAAATTAGATCGCTGCCTTTCTCCGCTGCGAACCGGGTAATTTCCCGAGCGGGATCGCCAATCAGCAGGTCCACCTCAACCCGAGCGGAACCATTCAACTTTTCACGCAGCCGATCTCTCACACCGGCCATGGCCCCCAAAGCATGGGCCATGTCTCCCTCTGGGGAAACAACGTGCAACAATTGCAGGGTAGACCCGAAAGCCCGCGCCAGGTCTGCCACATGGGCCAGGGTGGCTTCGGTGATAACGGAAAAGTCAATTGGAACCAGGATGGCGTTCAAGCTGGCGAGATGTTCGTCGTGATCTTCCCTGAGCGTAATGACGGGACAGGGCGCGCTGGCAATAATGTCCCGCGCCACGCTGCCCATGGCGTCTTCCCCATTCACGCTGTCCTGACCATGAGCGCCCATGACGATAAGATCAATGGGGTTCTCCCTGGCGTAGGACACGATGCTGCCGGTCTCCGAAACCCCTCTAACCTGAACGCAATAGAGACGATTTTCATCGATTTCGCTGCCCATGAGCAATGCGCTCATATCCCGAGCCACCGCAGTTTCAGGCTCTAAAAGGATCTCATTCTCGTAGGGGGAAGAACCGGGCCAGAAACCCGATCTGGCCCTAGCAGTGGACGCATATAGCAAATGTGACGTAGCGCTGAACCTGCGAGCCAGGGCAAAAGCCTCATCAGCAGCCCTCTTGGAACAATTAGAGAAATCTGTGGGGAGAAGGATGTTATTGAACTTCTTCATGGAAAACCTCTCAAGGAATTGACCCGCCATCATCGCAAGACAGTCCAAAATAAAGCAATTTGGGCGCCAGTTCCGACCAACCGAATTTGAACAGCAAAAAAATCATCCCCTTACGATGAAAGGCAACCCGAGAGACCGAGCCATAACAAGAACCATTTCCCAAAAATTGCGTCATATGCAACAGACCACCCCAAAAAATCAAGCACAGACGACCCCTGTCGTTTACCTCCAGCCAATCCTGTAATAAAATGGAGGCGAGGGAAAGGAGGGCGCCATGCAACAGAGTAAAGCGCAGATCATGGACTATCTCACCGAGGTGAAAGACCCTGAAATCCCCGTGTTGAACGTGGTGGAGATGGGTATTGTCAGGGATGTCCAATTTCAGGAAGACGGGCTGCACGTGGCCATTACGCCCACCTACTCGGGCTGTCCGGCGATGCAGACCATCGAAGACGACATTAAACGCGAATTGGAGCGCAGGGAGCTGTCGCCAGTTCACGTAGACACGGTGTTCGCCCCGGCTTGGACCACCGAATGGATCACTCCAGACGCCCGCGACAAAATGCGCGACTTCGGCATTTCGCCCCCGGGCAAGCCCTGCGCCAACCCCTTGGACAACGACCCTGCCGCCATGCCTACGGCCTGCCCCTTTTGCGGCTCCACCAAAACCGTTATGCGCAGCGCTTTTGGCTCTACGGCCTGTAAATCGCTGCATATGTGTCACGCCTGCACCCAGCCCTTCGAACACTTCAAGTGCATCTAGCGTTTGGGCGCGACTAGGGCAAACCGTCAGCCAGAAAACTTTTTACTTTTCCCGTAGAATCGAAATGGGCCATGCTGAAAAAAAGGCAAAGGTACGCCCAATCCTGCCCATTCAATGCAATAAGGTTGAAATTTAATGCGATTCCGCACCTGAATGCAAGCGGTGAAAAATGAGAATAAGCTATCCATTGCAACGACTTAGAAACTTACGCTTCAACCTTGCGTTTTGCTGTGGTATAGTCGGGAGTTCTGTGAACCGTCATTGAGGACGGTCCCGAAGTCGCACGTTCGTTTGAGGGCCCCGAACGAACCGGACCTTTATTTCAAAAAGGCCCTGTTCCAACGGCTTCGGACGGCCGCTGAGGCGGCAATTTTGAAAGGTTATGGTAGTAGTTAGTTGTTCGAATTCAATGTCATTCAAAATGACACAACCAGTCATGCCCGTCTGGGAGAGATGAAAACCTCCCATGGCGCAGTACAAACCCCGGTTTTTATGGCCGTGGGCACGCAAGGCACCGTAAAAGCCATGACGCCCCGACAGTTGACCGAGGCTGGGGTCTCCATGGTGCTGGGCAATACCTACCATTTAATGCTGAGACCAGGCGCAGAGCGGATTGACCGCCTGGGCGGGCTGCACAAGTTCATGGGTTGGAACGGTCCCATTCTTACGGACAGCGGCGGGTTTCAGGTCTTTTCACTCACAGAGCTTTCCAAGAAAACAGAAGACGGCGTTCGGTTTCGCTCTCATATCGACGGTTCCGAGCAGTGGCTGGACCCCGAACATTCCATGCGCATCCAAAGGCTGCTGGGTTCCGACATTGTCATGGCGTTCGACGATTGCACAGCCTACCCTGCCGACCACAAAAATGCAAAGCTCTCCATGGAGTTGACCCATCGCTGGGCGGACCGCTCCCTTGAGGCTTTCAAGGGCGGCGATCAGGCCTTGTTCGGCATTGTCCAGGGCGGCATGCACAAAGATCTACGCGCCGAAAGCGCAGCCTTCATGAGTTCTCGCCCCTTTTCGGGCATTGCGGTTGGCGGCCTCAGCGTTGGCGAGCCGAAAGAGATCATGTACGACATTCTCAAGCACGCCACGCCCCTTCTTCCCCAGGCGAAACCCAGATATCTCATGGGCGTGGGAACACCGGCGGATCTGGTGAACGCGGTGTCCACGGGCATAGACATGTTCGACTGCGTTATGCCCACCAGAAACGCCCGGAACGGGCAGGCCTTCACCAGTCAAGGCATTGTCTCCATTAAACAATCCGCTTATAAGGATGACGAGGGTCCGCTCGATCCCAATTGCGATTGTTACGCCTGCGGCCAATTTTCCAGAGCCTATCTTCACCATCTATACAAGGCGAAGGAAATTCTGGTGTCCGTTCTCATGACCCACCATAACCTGGCTTACTACCAGAATCTGATGGCGCGCGTTCGAGCCGCCATTGCATCCGGCTCTTTTGCCGAATTAAAAGCCGAAACCCTTGCGACTTTCGGCGCATATGACATCTATAATATCCCGGAGGCAGGATGATGAATCTATCGCAGGTCCTAGCATTTTTTCAGAGCGCTCCTAAAACGGAGTCGCCGGTCTGGTTCACAATGTTCCCCTTTGTGATTATGTTCGCTCTTATGTACTTCTTTTTGCTCCGTCCCCAGATGAAGCAACAAAAAGAGCACCGCAACATGATCGACAATCTGAAGAAAGGCGACAAGATCATCACCAACGGTGGGATTTGGGGCGAAATAGACAGCGTGGAAGCGCAGTTCTTCCGTATTAGAGTGAATGAAAAAACAAAGATCGTGGTTTCACGATCATCAGTTACCGGATTGCAACCCAACGCCGGAAGGGAAGAGGCAAAATGAGCGTCTCATCCCATCCACGAACCGGCAACGCCAAATACACCATGAATTAGGAGAGAGAACATGAGGTTTCGATATGCCATCATAGCCCTGGCGCTGCTGTTCAGCGTTTACATGCTCATCCACCCGCCGGAGGGAGATGAGTCCCGGGGCTTTGCAGACTACAAAGAAAATATTAAAGACAATATCAACCTGGGCCTGGACCTCAAGGGCGGCATTTTCATGCAGCTTGAAGTTGATATTGTTGACGCGGTGAACCAGTTCCTGGAAGAACAGGCTGGCACCATTAAGGCCAGCCTGGAAAATGAAGGCTTCGCCATTGCCACCTCCACCGCAAACCTTCAGAAGAAAATGGTGGTTTTGGAAGGGGTTACCTCTTCCAAGCACAGCGACATCGAAGGTGAGATAAGCAAATACTACAGAGGCAACTGGTCTATTAACCAGAAGGGTCCCAATGTTGAGTTGAAACTGAAGGAAAACGCCCGCCTCAACGTTGAGAACAACGCGGTAGAACAAACCGTCTACAAGATTCAAAGTCGTGTAGACGAGCTGGGCGTAACCGAGCCCGTTATCAACCGCATGACCGGCTCCAACCGCATCGTGGTTGAACTGGCTGGCGCGGACGACGTCACCCGCGTTCACCGTATTGTTGCCGAGCCCGGCAAGCTGGAATGGCGCATGAACGCCAAGAACCCGGCAACCCGCCAGCCTATCAGCGCTGCTTCAACCGAACAACAGTTGCTCGCGCCTCTGGGTGGTCAGGTGCCTCCCGGCAAGCGGATTTTCCCTTATACCGACGAACGCACCGGCGCCAAGAGCTTCATGCTCCTGGAAGGCGTGATGATGACCGCTTCCAACGTTGCAGACGTATACCCCTCTACAGATGAACAAGGCATGCCTGCTGTGGGCATTACTTTGGACGCTGAAGGCGGCGAAACCTTCGCAACACAATCAGCTCAGAACGTTAATAACCAGTTAGCCATTGTGTTGGACGGCGAGATTATTTCCGCACCCGCTATTCGCTCCAGACTTTCCAACCGCTTCATCATCTCCGGCTCCTTCACTCAAGACGAAGTTCAGGACATGGTGGTAAAGATCAAGTCTGGCAGCCTGCCCGCCGAAGTTCGCATCCTTGAAGAACGGGTTATTGGACCCACGCTGGGTCGCGATGCGATTTCTTCCGGCGTTAAAGCATCCGTATTCGGCCTGCTTCTGGTTGTTATCTTTATCCTGGCCTACTACCGTCGCGCTGGCGTTTACGCCCTGATGGCTCTGATTCTCAACCTGATCTTCATCCTGGGCATGCTCGCAGGCATTGGCGCGGTTCTCACGCTGCCAGGCATTGCAGGCTTCATTTTAACAATCGGCATGGCGGTTGACGCCAACGTGCTGGTGTTCGAGAGAATACGAGAAGAACTACGGGCCGGAACCGCCCCCAAGAATGCTGTGGAAGTAGGTTACCGCACTGCGTTTGTTACCATTATGGACGCGAACATCACCACTTTCCTGGCTGCATTCTTCCTGCTGCTCATGGGTGAAGGCCCCATCAAAGGTTTCGCCATCATGTTGATGATTGGCATTGTATCCTCCATCTTTACAGCGGTTTTCTGCTCGCACACCTTCTTCCTCGGATACATCAAAAGAAAAACAACGCTCTCCAAACTGTCCATCTGGCCTGTTTGGCAGGGCAGCAATTCCTAAGGAGAACCAGACATGAAACACTATGATTTTCTAGCAAAGCGCAAGGTATGTGGGTTTCTCTCCATTGTTCTGGTGATACTTTCAATTGCCTACATAGCTACAATCGGCATTAAGTTCAATGTCGATTTCGAGGGCGGCACCAAAATGACCGTGGCCTTCGAAGATCCCGATCTCAGCATTCAAACCGTTCGTGAAGCGGTTGAGAAGTACGAACCCAAGGCCACCATTGTTGAAGAACAGGCCGAAGGCGTAAGCCGCTTCTCCCTGAAGATCAAAAAGCCCGATGTTGAGGCTGGCAACGAGAACGAAGCGTCTCTCACTCGCCGCCGCAACCTGGAAACCGCCTTTGCCGGCATCACATCCGGAGACGCGGAACTGATCAGCAAACTGAAGGCGGTTGAGCCCGGCGTGCTGGCGTCCAAATTCCAAACCGAAAATATCTACGGTCTGGTGGACAAGGACGAGGTTATTGCTCAGACTTATCGCACATTGGCAGGCAACGTGGTGTCCAATGCAGCCACCGCAGCCACTCTGAAAGACCTTGCAGCGGCAAGCGATCAGGCCAATGCAGACAAGCTGGAGACGGCCATCACCAACGTGATCTACCCAGCCCTGAACCACATCACCACCGATGCTTTTGGCGCAGCGCTTGCCAAATACGATCCGCTGAAACGCGGCAACAATGGAAGCTATAAAGATATTGCAGCCCAAATGGATGCAACTCGAAGCGCCAATCACGATTTCATCAAAAGCTTTGACGTTCTGGATTTCAGCTCAACCGTTGCGGCTGGCGAAGACGCTGGCGTTTTGAAGACTTTTATCCAAGACAACTTCGTGCTCAGCACCTACCGGATTGTTTCCAACGAGACCTTCTCTCCTTCTATTGCAGCGGAATTGTTGAGCAATGCGGAAAGCGCCATCTTCATGTCGCTGCTCTGCATCCTGATCTATGTCGCCATCCGTTTTGACGGCAACTACGCCGTGGCTTCGGTTGTGGCTCTTGCCCACGACGTTGTGATTTCCCTTGGCGTTTTCGCTGTTGCAGGCACCCTCTGGGGCGTGGAATTGTCCAACCCTGTGGTTGCGGCCTTCCTCACCATCGTGGGTTACTCCCTGAACGACACCATTGTGGTGTTCGACCGGATTCGGGACAACCGCAGCGATATGAAGAACCCAGATCTGGTGAAGCTCACCAACACCTCCATCAACCAGACGTTGAGCCGAACCCTGGTTACCTCGCTTACCACGTTCTTTGTGGTGGCGGTCATCTACTGGGGTTCCAATAACGCTACATTGGAAGACTTTGCATTCCCGCTTCTCATTGGCATTATCGTGGGAACCTACTCCTCAATTTTTGTTGCAAGCCCCGTGTTCCTGTACATGACAGAGCGCAAGGTTCTTCAAAAATTGGGCAAAATCCTGGGCGGTATTTATCGCACAGTGACCCTGGCCAACAAGGGTGAGGACAAAAGCAGAAGCAAGGCCTGACGCCTTTTAACTTGATCCCAATCGGGGTCAAAGCATAAACTAGAGGGGAGCTCATTGAATTGAGCTCCCTTTTTTGGTTTGCAGGGGGATAAAATGGGTCTGGTAAATGATACCGTCTCAGCAGTTGTCAAACCCCTGGCCCGATGGGTGGGGAAAGACCGAAACAAAACCTACGATGATGTAGAAGCGGCCCTTCTGCGTCACCACCCCCATGCGGATAAAGAATATCTCCGAGAGGCTTATGAGTTCGCCCATAAAGCCCATGAAGGCCAGACCCGTAAAACGGGAGAGCCCTATATCATTCACCCCATTTTTGTGGCCTTTATTCTGGCCGAGAGCAAGCTGGATATTGAAACGGTGGCTTCCGGGTTCCTTCACGACGTGGTGGAGGACTGCAATGTTGAAGTCTCCGATCTTGAAGAGAAGTTCGGTAAAAATGTGGGCTGCATCGTAGACGGCGTCACCAAAATTGGCAAGGTGAAGTTTCGCGACAAGGAACAGGCTCAAGCGGAGAATTACCGCAAGATGATCATGGCCATGTCCAACGATATTCGGGTGCTTATCGTGAAGCTGGCGGATCGTTGCCACAACATGAACACCCTAGCGTCGCTTCGCGACGAGAAACGACGCAGGATCAGCCAGGAGACTTTGGACATCTATTGCCCCCTGGCCCACCGCATCGGCATGTCTCATTTAAAAGCCGAGCTGGAACGTTGGTGTTTTTTCTATTTAGAGCCAGAGGCTTACAAGGAACTCAGCCAGGAGTTGGCGGAGCGAGAAAAGAGACAGGGCAAGTTTCTGAACGGCGTAAAGAAGGTCGTGGGCAAACTGTTGGACGAAAACCATATCAAGGCCGAGGTGTCCAGCAGAGTAAAGAGCAAATTCTCCATTTACCGGAAGATGAAGCGCAAGGGTTGCAGCCTGGACGCTCTCTACGATTATTACGCCTTTCGCATCATTACAGAGTCCGTTGAAGATTGCTATAAGACCTTCGGCCTGCTCCACAGCAAATGGCAGCATATTCCCGGTCGAATTAAAGACTTTATCGCAACGCCCAAGGCCAATTTGTATCAGTCCATCCACACCACGCTGATGAGCCCCGATGGTCAGTCTTTTGAGGTTCAGGTCCGCACACGCATGATGCATCGAATTGCGGAAGAAGGTGTTGCGGCCCATTGGTCCTATAAAGATGGTCGTCTGATGAACGTGGGTAAAAATGAATTTGAATCCTGGCTGAAGAAGATGGCCGAGGATCAAAAAGACGTGGAGGATACGGACGAATTCCTGGAAGGCATCAAGGGCCATCTAGGCGCTCGTGAAATTCTGGTGTTCACTCCCAATAGCGAGATCAAGACCTTGCCCGCCGGGGCCACGCCTTTGGATTTTGCCTACCTTATCCACACGGAAGTAGGTCACAAAGCCGTTGGCGCCAAGGTAGATGGAAAGATGGTTTCACTGCGCAGCGAGTTGCAAAGCGGCAGCATTGTTGAAATTATCACCAAGAACTCGCAGCGCCCCAATGAAGAGTGGCTGCAATGGGTTCAGACGCCTTCAGCTCGAACCAAAGTCCGGGCCTGGCTCCGCAAGGAAGAACGAGACAAAGCGGTCGAGGTCGGCCGTAACAAATTTGAGAAAGCCCTCAAAAAAAATAAGATCCCCGTGAAATCTGTCAAGAACACCGATATCGTCGCCAGACTGCCCGTCTTTGAGAAAAGAAAGATCGAGGATTTCTACGCAGCCATTGGATTTGGAAGCATTACAACCAAGAACGCCGTAAAGCCCTTCCTACCTGAAGATCCAGAGGCGGAAGCCAATCGCCAGGAAGCTCTCGAAGAACGCCGCAACCGAGCCATTGAGAAGGTAACAAAAAAATCCAAGAACATGTTGCAGGTCAAGGGCCACAACGATATTCTGGTGCGACTTGCAAAATGCTGCAACCCCATTTCCGGCGACCAGATTGTTGGCTACATCACCTTGGGCCACGGCATATCGGTACACAAAAAGGGGTGCCGCTCCTTTGCAGAACAAAATGTGAATCCGGCTCGTAAAGTAGAAGTAACCTGGGACGTGGGCGCGGAAACCTCCGTGTTCATGGTGAAACTGAAAGTGTTCACCGAAGATCGGGCAGGCATGATCGCCGATATTTCCCAGGTATTTACCGACACCAAGACCACGGTTCAGAACCTCAACGCGCAAGTGAACGAGGACAAGGGCGTGGGCATTTTCGACATTACCCTGCAAATTCATACTCTGGACCACCTCACCAAGGTAATCCAAAATATGAAACGAGTTAAGGGTGTTTTAAGCTGCGAGCGTTTTCAATAAGCGAGTTGGATCATGGGATTGATTGCCCGATTTTTTCTGTTAGTGGTTATTTTGAGTTTTGGAGAATTGTACCTGCTCATTCTTGCAGCTCAGGAAATTACCGTATTCACAACCCTACTGCTATGCGTGGCCACAGGCATTTTGGGCGGCGGCATGGTGAGAGCCCAGGGCTTGAAGGCCTGGCGGGACATTCAAAACACCATGGCTCGCGGCCAGGTTCCCGCCCTGGAAATCGTATCAGGGTTGATCCTTGTGGTCATCGGAACCCTGCTCCTTACGCCGGGCTTCATCACAGACACCATCGCCTTCCTTCTCCTCATCCCGCCCCTCAGGAAAAGCGCAGCCAGAGTTGTCATTGCCTGGTTCAAAAAAAACGTCAAGGTGCAAACCGCCTTCACCCACCAAAGCCGAGGTCCGCAACCGCCCCACGATCCTGTTTCAGACGACAGAATCATCGAAGTAGAAGCCCGCGAGGTGGATTGACGATGTTGACTACCCGATCATTGCTACTGCTGCGGCTGAAACTGACAAGATCCTTGGACAGAGCCTCCCAAACAAGGGCCAACATATAGCCCATGCATTTGGCGCATGGTTTAAGGACTCAAGGCCCGAACCAAGAACTCTTCTATTCTGCTGACAGGTTCTGCGGGTTTCTGGTATAGTAGATCACGCTAATTTTGCGTTCTTGATGAGCTTAAAACATCAAATATTGCGTTTAATGGGATACTGGGCCTGCAATAGACTTGAGAGGCCTGTTTTGAGGTGACGCCATGTTATTACTGGATGCCGCGTTTAGCGCTATAAATTTGCCATTCACCGTGTTGCTCATCATCGTGCTCATCTATTGGCTATGCGTCATCATTGGCGCATTGGACTTGTCCACCTTCGATTTTGATTTCGATATGGACGGTGACCCCGGAGCTTTTCACGGATTTCTGGTGTTTCTCAGCGCCGGAGAAGTGCCCTTCATGTTGATTGTCAGTCTTATGAGTCTGTCCATGTGGGCCATCGCCATTCTCAGCAACTATTATCTGAGCAACACCTCGTCTCTGCTAATAGCCTCGGGCCTGGCGGTCCCCAACATTGTCATCAGCATTTTTATAACCAAAATTGCGGTGAAACCCTTCTCCTCGTTGTTTCGGGCCCTCCATTACGAGGAGGATCAGATTGCGGCCATCGGCAGTTTATGCATCCTTCTAGGAGACGCCACGGAAGACCGTATCGCTCAGGCCGAAGTGAAGACCGGAGGAGCGCCCTTAACGCTGCTCGTTCGAACCCGTGCTGGGGATAGCCTAAACCAGGGGGCACAAGCACTTGTTATAGAGAAAGATAACGAAAAAGACCTTTATATTGTGGAAGCATTTCAGGATTGGGAGAGTTAAGCAATGTTAGAACAAGTTGGAATAATTGGCCTGGTCATTGGCCTGATATTTCTGTTTGGACTGGGGTTTATCCTGGTCAACTCCTACCGTAAGGTGGACCAGGGCAAAGCTATTGTTCGAAACGGATTCGGCGGCGCCAAGGTGAACTTCAGCGGACTGGTGGTGATTCCCGTCATTCACCGAGCCGAAACCATGGACATTTCGGTGAAACGCATTGAAATTCATCGACAGGGCTCTGAAGGTCTTATCTGCAGAGACAACATGCGGGCGGACATCAAAGTCGTCTTCTTTGTGAAAGTGAACAAAACCATTGAAGACGTTTTAAAGGTAGCCCAACTCATTGGCTGTGATCGCGCCTCCAATCAGACCACACTGGTGGAATTGTTCGACGCTAAATTTTCCGAAGCCCTGAAAACAGTGGGCAAGAAATTCGATTTTGTCGATCTGTACAATGCTCGTAGGGAATTCAAAGACGAAGTGCAACAGATCATTGGCACCGACCTGAACGGCTATATCCTTGAAGACACCGCCATTGATTATCTGGAACAAACACCCATGACCGAGCTGGATCCATTTAATATCTTGGATGCAGAAGGCATAAAAAAGATCACCGATCTTACCGCCACCCAACGGGTTCAAGCCAACAAGATCGAGCGTGAACGAGATAAATCCCTAAAACGTCAAGATGTTGAAGCAAAAGAACAGATCCTGGAACTGGAGCGTCAACAGGCTGAGGCCGAGGAACGTCAGAGAAGGGAGATCGCATCGACCAAGGCTCGTGAAACTGCTGAAACCATGAAGGTTCAACAGGAAGAACGCCTGAAGGCCGAACAGGCGCGCATCGCCACCGAAGAAGAAGTTCAAATTGCCGAAGAGAACAAGGCCCGTCAGGTGCTTGTGGCCCAGATGAGCAAAGAAAAAACCGGCGCTGTTGAGAAGGAACGGGTTGAAAAAGACCGCCTTCTGGAAGTCAACGAGCGAGAGCGCGTTGTGGAGCTGGCTCGTATTGAAAAAGAACGCGCTCTGGAAGAAGAGCGCAAGAACATCCAAGAAATCATCCGGGAAAGAGTCACGGTGGAACGGTCCGTTGTAGAAGAGCAGGAGAAAATCAAAGACACCCAGGCCACTGCCGAAGCTGATCGAAACAAGGCCGTAGCCATAACGGCGGCATCATCCCAGGCCGAAGAGGAAGCTCTGCGGCAGGTAAAGGCCGCAGAAGCCGGCAAGCGGGCCGCAGAATTGAAAGCTGAGCAAAACGTAGTGGAAGCAGAGGCGGACCGCAAAGCTTCCGACTTAAAAGCAGAAGCTCGAAAGCTGATGGCGGAGGCCAAGGCTGCCGAAGAAGCCGCTATTGGTCTTGCAGAAGCCGAGGTGATGACCGCCAAAGCGGACGCGTCGGAGAAAATGGGCAATGTTGAGGCCTCCATCCATGAGAAGAAGGCGCTAGCGGAAGCCAAAGGCCTGGAGGCCCATGCTGTGGCCATTGAGAAACAAGGCGAAGCAGAAGCCAATGTCCTCCAGCGCAAGAGTCACGCAGAGGCGCTTGGCATTGAGAAGAAGGCCGACGCCATGAAGAAGTTGGACGGCGTTGGACGCGAGCACGAAGAATTTAAATTGCGCTTGAACCAGGCCAAGGAAATTGAACTTGCCAAAATCCTCGCACAGAAAGATATCGCCGCCTCCCAGGCAGCCATCATTCAGGAAGCATTGAGAACGGCCAAGATCGATATCGTAGGCGGAGACGGCGCCTTCTTTGACAAGATTACATCCACCATAACTCAAGGCAAAGCAGTGGATCGCCTCGTTAGCAACAGTGAAGTGCTCAGCGATGTGAAGGAAACCTTCTTTAACGGAGATCCGGAATACTTCAAAAGCCAGTTAAAGAAATTCGTAGGCCAATTCGGCATGACCTCTGAAGACGTGAAGAACCTCACACTTTCAGCGCTGGTCAGCCGGATGATCTCCCTATCCGATAATGAGGAGACCACAGGATTGCTGAAACACGGCATGGGCATCCTCGAAAAATTGGGCCTGGGCGGCCAGTCCGCTTCCCTGCTCTTTAAATAAATCTCCAAAGGGCGGCCGTTCTGGCGGTCGCCTCTTTGGAGCTCTGGCAATGGATTTAAATATTATTTGGGGACAGGCAGCGCATGGAAGGTACAGAAGAAGTTACCCTTGAAGGGGGCGCTTACGAGATAATTCGCGGAAGATTGAACACCTTGGGCAAGGAGCTTAAGGACCGCTTGAACTCCTTGAATGAGGCTCGAAAAGAGGTCTTCGGGTCGGTTGAGACCAAACTTCTTGGCAGTGATCGGATTAACACCGACAACAACTGTACGCCCAGAGACCTTTTCCCATTGGGGACTCGTTTCATATTCGGCTACAACGTTCAGGTTGGCTTGCGATCCGAGATCAAGCTGCACGATGTTTTTTCAATCTATGATTTTGTGGATCACCAGTTCAAAAAAAGAGACCTTGAACTGTTGAACAACCCCAAGTTCCACGAAGACTTTGAAAATCTCTACCGCTATTACAAGAACACGATCTTCGCAAAGTTCACCCAAATCGGGCCACATCTGTTTATGGTCTTCCGTGTGGGAAAATCCGCCACAGACATCAAGACCTTCAAGTGGCTCATCAAAGACGATTCAATAACTTACATCGACAACCGAAGCGATGCGGAATTCAAGTATCCAACCCAACACGATTTCGTTTGGAAGCGCACCCACCGCGACTATCACCGCTCTGGGGAACATCCCCATATCTCTATAGAGGACAGGGTTTTTGTAGAAACAGTTGGCGGCGATCTCACTATTAAAATAGATGACAACACCCGAGACGGGGTTGGCATTTACAACGAACCTGTGGACGACCCCGATCAGAATCTGGACGACGGTGAATTCTATTACACGATTGTGGGCCACCTCATTCTGTTAAAGATCAAGCCCTACCAGGAAAAGCAGTATCGTTATTTTGTATTTAACGAAAAACTGGGGACTGTAACTCGAATAGACGCAATTGAAAGCACCTGTGTCTTCCTGCCTGACGATCACGGGATTATTTTTCCCAATGGTTATTATCTGGCCACAGGCCGCCACAAAATTTTTGACACCGATTTCTCCGACATGATGTTCGATTGTAGGGTGGCCTCTCCAAATGGGGAAGACTATCTATACTGCTTTTACCAGCGAGAACAGGGCCACTATGTGCTGCTCTCCTACAACCTCATCAGTCAAGAGGTAGCAACCCCTATAATTTGCGAGGGTTACTCTATCTTTAATAGTGGCGAGCTGGTGTACTTCCGGGCCGAGGAAGAACCCCAGAAACACCACACAGTGCAATTCTGGCAAACCCCCTATGTGAGTGACGGTTTCGAGGTTGGCGCCTCATCAGACAACCCGTTGTATAAAATTGGGAACAAAGATATTGTGAGGGCTATGGCAGAGTGCAATGAGATATTGAATCTCATTGAACGGGAAGAAATCTACGCATCTCTGTATATCGACATCGTGAAAAAAGCCGGGGACGTCAGCGAAGCCTGGTTCTGGCTCGCAAACGAAGAGGCCTTTAATTTGGCTGAGGCGCTGGCTGGGATTCGCGAGGCTGCCGGTTCCGCCGTTGATGAGTTTGACAAGGTTCAAAAGGTAAAGCGAGCAACCAAACAGCAGACCCAGACCGTAGCTGACAATACTCACGAACTGCTAAACCATATCAAACGCTCCAGGTTCGAGTCCATAGAAGAGTTTGTCCACAAACTATCAGAGCTTCGTGTGATTAGCGGCGAAATCATTTCTGCAGGCGAATTGCGCTATGCCGACACACAACTCATTGAGAACCTGAATGATCTGGTAAAGGAGCAACGCGACAAACTGTCGTCTGACTGCGTTAATTTCCTATTAAGTCCTAACGCGCTTCAACCCTATGAGGACCGGATCACCGATCAGGCTGGAGCTGTTGAGTCCTTCGAGAAGGTGAGCGAAGCTAAAGAGATCGAAGAAGCCCTTGCCAAGAACGGATCTGAGCTGGAGCTTTTGATTGAAATCGTCAGCAATCTGAAGATAGACGACCCGACAAAAACTACCGAAATAATTGACGCTATATCAGATATTTACACTCGGTTGAATCAAATACGGGCAGAGCTCAAGAACCGCAGCAGGGAAATGGCAAATCCGAAGGGGCTGCCGAATACAATGCTCAAATGAAGCTGCTCAGCCAGGCCATGATCAACTACCTGGATGTCTGCGATGAACCGGAAAAATGCGATAATTATCTCACTCGGCTTATGGTGCAGGTAGAAGAGCTGGAAGGAAGATTCGCAGATTTTGACGAGTTTGCGGTTCAGCTTGCCGAGAAGCGGGATGAGATCTACAACGCCTTTGAAGCCAAAAAGCTAAACCTGGTGGAGGCCCGCAACAAGCGGACAGGCGCACTGATGAGTGCGGCAGATCGCATCCTGAAGGGCATCAAAAACAGGATTGGCAATTTCAAAACGATTAACGAGATCAACGGCTATTTTGCTGGCGATCTCATGATCGAAAAAGTGCGAGACATTGTATCCCAATTAAAGGACCTTGACGACTCGGTGAAGGCCGACTCCCTGCAGAGCCAGTTAAAGACCATCAGGGAAGACGCCGTGCGCCAACTCAAGGATCGCCAGGATCTTTTCGAAGGCGGAGACAATGTCATTCGGCTGGGAGAACACCGATTCTCCGTTAACACCCAGGATCTGGCCCTCACCATTGTCGCACGGGAAGACGGTCAATACTATCACCTCACCGGCACCAATTTCTTCGAAAAAATAGCAGATCCTCAATTTTTGGAAACTCAAGATCTCTGGGACCGTGAATACCTATCGGAGAGCAGGGAGGTCTATCGCGGCGAGTACCTGGCCTATCAGTATCTGCTTCATTTGCAAAGAGATGGCCAGATTAGGGCAGCTTCCAATCAAACCCGAGAAGTAATGCAAAAAGAGATCCAAAAATTCATGGGTCCAAGATTCCAAGAGGGTTACGCCAAGGGCGTTCATGACCAGGACGCCGCCCTGATGCTGGTAGCCCTCCTCAAGTTGCATAGTCAGATCGGCCTGCTCATCTATCCCAGCGAAGCCCGCGCATGCGCCGCTGTATTTTGGTTGACCTGGTGCCCGCAGAACCGAAAAACCGTCCTGGAACGCACGTGCAGGGGCGTAGGCGCCATAGAAAAGCTATTCCCTGATCCCGAACGCTCCAAAAGTTATGTGAATGAATTGGAGCAGTTAATCGGTCGATTCTTAAAAGAAACCGGTCTTTTTTCAGAGATTTGGATCAAGGATGCCGCCGTCTACTTATTCAGGGAACTCACCAGCGGCGAGGGGTTTTGCATTAGCCAAAATGCCTCAGACGTTTACGACGGGTTCGATAAGTACCTCAGGGAAAACAAGTCCCGAAAGCATTTCGACGAAACCACGGACGCTTTGCAGGACGACCCAATCAACCGATTTTTCCTTGTACGAGACTGGATCGGAGCCTATGTCAAAAATCAATCCCCGGAGAATGAGGATTATATCGACGAGGCGGCCGCCCTTTACTATTGTGGTCATTTCGACCGGGCTCGGGTTATTCACACCCATGTGAGTCAGACCATTGAGGGCTTGCGCGGCGACCACAACCTCATTAAAAAAGGCGTTTACCACCTGCATTACAATCACTTCATCCAAAAACTGGAAGCCTATGAGGCAGAGCAGGTTCCACGCTTCATCGAATACCTGGCCCTGAAAAAGCAACTGGCCGAAGGTTTCCGCAAAGATTTAAAGTTGGACGAATTCAAACCTCGCATTCTCAGTTCGTTTGTCCGGAACCAACTTATAGACAAGGTTTACCTGTCTCTAATCGGGGATAACCTGGCCAAGCAAGTGGGAGTTGTTGGAGAAAAGAAGCGCACCGACCTCATGGGCATGCTATTGCTCATTTCCCCGCCCGGTTATGGTAAAACCACTCTAATGGAATATGTTGCGGATCGTTTGGGCGTCATTTTCATGAAAATCAACGGCCCGGCCATTGGTCACCAGGTAACCTCCCTGGATCCAGCAGAGGCGCCCAATGCTTCCGCTCGGGACGAGCTGAAAAAGTTGAATCTGGCTTTCGAGATGGGCGACAATATCATGATTTATCTCGACGACATTCAGCATTGCAACCCGGAACTCCTCCAAAAATTCATTTCACTTTGCGACGGTCAACGGAAAATTGAAGGGGTCTACAAAGGGGTCTCCAGAACCTACGATCTACGGGGGAAAAAAGTGGCCGTGGTGATGGCGGGCAACCCTTACACGGAAAGCGGCGAGAAATTTCAGATCCCGGACATGTTGGCCAACCGTGCAGACACCTATAACCTTGGCGATATCATCGGCGATACGGAAGACGTGTTCCGCATGAGCTATATAGAAAACTGTCTCACCTCCAACGCCACCCTGAACAAGTTGATGTCTCGCAGTCAGAAAGACGTATATAGCCTGATAAAAATTGCAGAAAAGGGCTCTCGTGAGGGTGTAGAACTGGAGGGAAATTACTCAGGCGAAGAAATCAACGATTTCGTGAATGTTTTGAGCAAATTGCTTCGGGTGAGGGATGTTATTCTGGCAGTAAACCTCCAGTATATCGAATCGGCGGCCCAGGCGGACGCCTACCGCACCGAACCATCCTTTAAGCTTCAAGGTTCCTATCGCAATATGAATAAGATTGCAGAAAAGGTGCTTCCCATCATGAACGATGAGGAGCTGGAAAGTCTCATTCACTCCCATTATGAAAACGAGTCCCAGACGCTAACGTCGGGCGCTGAGGCCAACCTGCTCAAGTTCAAGGAACTTACTGGGAAAATGACCGAAGAGGAGATTAAGCGATGGGAGGACATTAAATCCACGTTCGCCAGAAACCTGTCGCTCACTGCGGCTGGCGATGATCGCATGGGCCAGGCCATTTTGCAGTTAGCGGGACTCGGCCAGGGGTTGGAGGGCATTCAAGGAGCCCTGGCCAATGCCGTCGAGCGCCTGAGCGGGAAGAGTGGAGATGAGGTCATGCTCTCCACGATCAAAGACATTCTGGAACAAAGTAGAAACGAAAATGACAATCGGGACACGCTCGACGCGATTAAAGTGATGACAGACAGAGTCGTGCAGGCTCTTGAAACACCTAAAAGCGGCGGATTGGACGAAGCAACGCTTCTCGCCCTACGCAAGATCGCAGCGCAAATGGTTAAAGCGATATCCGTTAAAAAGGCGTCAGCTAGCGATAGCGACCTGGACTCCACTTCAATGAAGGAAATGTTCAGCAAGTTCGTGGAGAACCCGCCAGCCCGATCTGGCGGCATAGATGAGGAAACGCTCACCGCCTTGAAGGCCACCCTCAAAATGTCCAAAGCAACTGGAAGAGAAGAACGTCAGGCCATGCTCATTTTGCTGGAAAAACAGTTTCATGTGATGGAGCAATGGCTCAAGCCGCTTCAAGAAGGCATGGCCCAACAGGATACTAAGCTTTTGGGCCTGCAGACCGCAATGGAACGGTCCCTGAGCACGCAACAATGGGTCATCAGCCGCCTCAAGGAAATGACCGCGCCAGAAGTAGAGAGCGCTAAACCAGAGCCCAAACCAAAACCCCCGCCCAAGCCCCAGGTGCGACGTCAGAACAAACCATCATAGAAATAGATTCTGACGCTCAAAAAAAAGGTTTCACTTTCACAAAGGGGAAGGCCCAATAAACTATTATAAATCAAGATATTAAACTAGAGGGTCTACAAATTTTGAGTGTTCTGAAAGAAACAAAAATATGGGCGTTAGCGCGGTTTCCGAGTGGAACGAACGCAGACTTTAGCGAAGAGAACCGAGATTATCTTTGACAGGACAGGGCTCCATAGGGTGAAATAAAGGCGTCGATTATTTTATCGAATGATTATGCATTTTATCGCAATGGGGTGTAGGCAATGAGCAAGGATGGATTTAAGGGACCAAGGTTCAGTTCCCGACTGGCAATGATTCTAACCTGTATGGGCATGGCCGTGGGGACCGGCAACATCTGGCGCTTTCCAAGAGAAGTAGCCAAAAACGGCGGCGGCAGTTTCCTTATTCCGTGGATTATTTTCCTTGTACTCTGGTCGATCCCCCTGCTCATGGTAGAACTCTCCACGGGTCAGAACACCCGGAAGGGACCTTTTGGCGCTTTTTCAAAACTCGTGGGCCGAAACTTCTCCTGGATGGGCGGGTTCATCAGTATTTGCGCCATGTTGATTATGTGTTATTACGCAGTAGTAACCGGCTGGACGCTGCGCTACATGCTACACGCTATCACAGGCGACTTGAACGGGCTGGATTATGATCAGGCCATTACTCTATTCGACGGGTTCCGCAACACCTGGTCGTCGGTTGCCTTTCACATAATTTCTATTGGTCTGGCAGCCTGGGTCGTTCTAAAGGGCGCCCGGAGCATTGAATGGTTGAACAAAATCCTCATTCCAACCCTCATCATTATCCTGGTGGTAGGGGCCATCAAATCGATCAGCCTTATGTTGGGATCGGAAGGAGACGGACCCACCGGTCTGGATTATCTTTTTAGCGTGGAGTGGGACAGACTCAAGGATCCGGCCCATTGGATCGCCGGTCTCACCCAGTCTGCCTGGTCAACTGGCGCGGGCTGGGGTTTAATGCTGGCCTACGCAGTTTACGCCCGAGATCAGGAGGATCCGGTTACAACGCCCATGGCAACAGGATTAGGCAACAATGGCATTGAGTTAATCGTGGCCTTGCTCATCTTTCCAGCTCTTTTTGCCATCATGGGAACGGGCGCTGTGGATTATGTTTCGGGGGCAAGCTGGAAGGGGGGCATTGCGTTTCACACTGTTCCTGTTCTGTTCAACCAGATGAACGGCGGCTACATTTATAACCTATTGTTTTTTATTGGCCTGGCATCGGCTGCAATGACCTCGCTTGTGGCTATGGTGGAGCTGAGCACTCGATTCTTTATGGACTTTCAACTATCAAGAAAGACGTCGCTTTTCGTTACCATAGGGCTTTGCGTGGTTGTCGGCGTACCCAGTGCGCGCTCCGACGCTTTCTTTGATAACCAGGACTTTGTTTGGGGTGTCGGTCTTATCCTCTCAGGCATCTTCCTCGCCTTCATGGTGCTTAAGGTTGGAGTGGGTCGTTTCTCCACTGAATTTTTGAAAAAGAAGAGCCCCGTTTTTAAAGGGATTTTCGCAGCTTCAATGACGCTCATTTTATTGGAAGGCGTGGTTCTGATCGGTTGGTGGCTCTCTGATGCGGGAGGCTCCTTGATACGGTGGACCGTCATTCAGTGGGTTGTGGTAATTGTCGGGCTTTTCCTTTTCAGGGATAAACTTGCAGAACGAATGAAAGACTCTTGACCCCAAAGGGTTTGGGAGATCCTATTTCCTGAATTTTTTGGCCTGGTTTCTTTGCAGTCAAAAGCTGCATTTGGCTCAGGTGAAATAGATCTTTTGAGAAAACATGGGCTTGGCCCTTTGGTTTTGTCGTGTTTTTAGGCTAAAATGCGCCTGCATGATCCAGTGATCATGGAGGCTCTGCGTTTTTTCCAAGCTCTTGCTAAAGCTTGTGATGAACCTGACCGATAAGCACTCTGAAACAAAGGGGATAACCTGAGCTCCTCAGCATAGGGCTTTTCATCCCCAACTCTCTTCTCTTGAGTTGAAAGGATTCATACATGAAAGCTCTAGTAACAGGCGGCGCGGGTTTTATCGGCAGTCACCTCACCGCATGTCTTCTTGAACACGGCCATCAGGTTCGTAGTGTAGACAGTCTTGTGACGGGTCGTCTCGCCAATGTGGCTCAATTCAAAGAACATCCTCATTTTTCATTCCATAAGGCAGATGTCACAGATAAGGCTTCATTAAAACCCATTATGGACGGCGTGGACTGGGTGTTCCATCTCGCTGGCCTGGCAGATATTGTGCCCTCCATTGAACAGCCCGAAGCCTATTACCACAACAACGTGACAGGCACATTTAACGTGTTGGAGGCTGCCCGGGACGCAAAGGTGAAACGATTTCTCTATGCAGCCTCAGCCTCCTGTTATGGCATACCCAATGTGTTTCCAACACCCGAAACAACGCCTATCCAACCCCAATATCCCTACGCATTGAGCAAGTACCTGGGTGAAGAATTGGTCATGCACTGGGCGAAGGTCTACCATATGCCGGCCCTGTCCTTACGCCTATTTAACGTGTTTGGCCCAAGATCCAGAACGACCGGAGCCTATGGCGCCGTTTTCGGCGTTTTCCTTGCTCAGAAGTTGGGCGGCAAACCCTTTACTGTGGTTGGCGACGGCAAGCAGTCCAGAGATTTCACTTTTGTAAGTGATGTGGCGTCCGCATTCCTGGCCGCCGCGGAATCTTCATGTTCAGGTGAGGCAATGAACGTTGGCAGCGGAGGGCATTACAGCGTAAACCACCTTGTAACGCTACTGGGCGGCGAAGTTGTTTATGTGCCCAAAAGGCCCGGCGAGCCCGATTGTACTTTTGCCGATATTTCAAAAATCAAGAGGTTGTTGAACTGGAAGCCGCAAGTCTCTTTTGAAGACGGAGTTGAAGTCATGCTCAACCATATTAAAGACTGGTCAGACGCGCCCGTTTGGGATTCCGGCTCCATTGAAGAGGCAACCGCTTCCTGGTTCAAATATCTGGGGGATTCGAAATGACAGAGCCTTCCACGGTTTTTTCTACAAAAACAAGTCAGTTCCAATCTGTGCTAACCGATGTCGCCATCACCAACGCCTCTGGAGCCAGACTGGAAACCGAACAGGGCATCCAACTTTGCCTGGATACTCTTGAAACTGTTAAAAAGAATCATTGCTGCCTGTATATCATGGGAAATGGCGGTAGCGCCGCGGTGGCGGCTCATATGGTAAACGATTTCGTAAACTGCGGGAAGATTAGAGCCTTTGCTCTACACGATCCATCCCTTTTGACCTGTATGGCCAATGACTATGGCTACGAAAACGCCTATGCCCGCATCGTGGAGAACCAGGCGAGACCAGGCGATATGCTCATTGCCATTAGTAGCTCGGGCCAGTCCGCCAATATCTGCAAAGCTGTGGACGCAATCGTTGGAAAGGGCGGCCAGGCCATTACCTTAAGTGGATTCAAGGCGGACAATCCATTAAGGAAGAAGGGCGTTATTAATCTCTGGCTCGACGCCGTTGATTACGGTTTTGTTGAAATAGGCCACCTATTCCTGCTTCATCATCTTCTCGACCGCTTCAAAACGGAGGCTGCCAGCCTATGACTAGCGAATCCAAGATATTGGAGCTGGACCTTTTAGAAAAAAAAGCCGACGAGCTTCGCAACCAGGGCAAGAAACTGGTGCTCTGTCACGGAACCTTCGACCTCATCCACGTTGGCCATATCCGACATTTACAGCGAGCGAGGGAAGAAGGCGACGCGCTTTTCGTGACCTTAACGGCAGATGCCTTTGTAAGCAAGGGGCCGGGCCGCCCGGTATTCAATGAAATGCTACGCTGTGAAAATATGGCCGCCCTGGAATGCGTTGATTACGTCGGCCTGATACGAGAAGTCACCGCTATCCCAGCAATCAGGGCAGTGAAGCCACATATCTTCGCCAAAGGAAGCGATTATCAAAAACCCGGTGACGACATTACCGGGAATATTCTGAAGGAACGCAATGCTGTGGAGGAAATTGGCGGGCAGACCGTTTATACAGACGAGATCACCTTCAGTTCCAGCAAGTTGCTGAATGCTCACTTTAGTGTCTTTCCTTCAGACGTTAAAGATTTTCTTCGCCATTTCGGAGAACGCTACACCAGCGACCAGGTTATAGACGCCATCAAGGCTCTTGAAAACCTGAATATTTGCGTGGTGGGAGACGCCATAGTAGATGAGTACAATTACACGGAGAATTTGGGCCAGACCGGAAAAGGCAATATTTTTGCGGTGAAACACAAAAGCTCTGAGCTTTTTGCAGGGGGCTCTCTGGCTGTAGCCAATCATATCTCAGGGTTTTGCTCAAAAACAACCCTGGTGACCGGCCTTGGCGAAAGGAACAGCTACGAGTCCTTTATTCGATCTAAACTGGCTCCCAATATCGATCCAATTTTCTTTTTTCGAGAAGACGCCCCCACCATCCTCAAAAGCCGGTACGTAGACCCCGACGCCCAAAAGCTCTTTGAAGTCTATGACTATGAAGACAAGCCGCCGGCGAGGGAGCTGGAATTGGAAATTTGCCATTGGTTGGAGAGGAATCTAGGGAGCTTTGATGCTGTTATAGTTCCCGATTTCGGAAACGGCTTCATCACAGACGCCATGGCCCAGGTCATCTCCAAACATGCAAAATTTTTGGCTGTAAATACTCAAATCAACAGTGGCAACAGGGGTTATCACACCGTAAACCGCTACCCCCGAGTTGATTATGTCTCCCTAAACGAGCCAGAGCTTCGCTTGGCTGTCCACAATCGGTACGGCCCTTTAGAAGAGGTGGCCCAGATGGTCGCCGAACGGGTGCAAGCTTCATTCATCACCACGACCATGGGAGCAAGAGGCCTTGTAATGAGAAGCATGCAGGAACGCCTTTCCTACCAGGTTCCGGCTTTGTCCATCCAAGTTGTAGACCGTGTTGGTGCGGGCGATGCATTCCTGTCTATTTCTGGTATCTGTCTGGGCGGCGGAATGGCCCCGGAAATGGCTGCTTTTGCTGGAGCCGCAGCAGCAGCGCTTGATGTTCGAATCATGTGCAACCGCGAGGCTATCTCACCCACAGCCCTGTTCAAATACATGGTAACCCTGTTAAAATAACGAAGGAATTCATTCTAAATACAGGATGACATTTAAATTTTCATGATAAATAACCCAACTTCCCCTCAAACGCCCTTTAGAATTGGCCTGGATTTGGATCATACCATCTTGGAATATCTACCCCTTGCCAGGCGCCTTGCAATAGAAAAAGACTGGTTGCAGGAGTCAGTGGGAGAGGAAAAACAGTCCATAAAACAGGGCCTGATACGGGTCGCTGGCAGCCCAGAGGAAGGCGAGATTCGCTGGCAGAAAATACAAGCCCTGATTTTCGGGGAGCGCATTCATGAAGCCAGACTCTTTAAAGGTTTTGAAGAATTTATTCGCCAGGCAAGGAAGCAGGGCTGTGAAATATTCATTGTGAGTCATAAAACCACAACTTCCAACATAGATCCCACCGTAAATTTGAGAGAGTACGCTTTGGACACGTTGGCCCGACGCAAATTTTTTATGAGCATGGCGGATGGCGGGCTCGGGTTTAGACGAGGTGAGATCTTTTTTGAAAGCACGAGAACCGAAAAGGTACAGAAAATCAAAAGCCTCCAGCCTCATGTCTTTATTGACGATTTGCCGTCGGTTCCCGAACACCCCAACTTTCCAGAATCAACCTGGCCCATTTTGTTCGGACGAGAGAACCATCCCAACATTCCCCAATGTTCGAACTACCACCAGATTACTGCGCTTAATCTGCCGGGATTATGGAGCGCCAATGAGAAATTAACAAAGTGGTCCACCATCAAACGAGGCGGCAACAATCTTATCCTTTGCCTGGAATTCCAGAGTGGGGCGCGCAGAGTGCTTAAAACGTATTTTGAGAATGCCTTAGATGATAGACCAAGGCTTGATTGTGAATGGAAATTCCTGAAAATGCTGCACAGACATCAACCTGGATCTTCACCAGCGCCGCTGAAACGTCTGCAAAGGGGTTTTCTAATGGAATACATTGAGGGACAACCACCCACCCGGGCTGACTTCCTCCCCTTTTTGATTAAATTGGACGAGACGGGCCATAAACTGGCGCGAGAAGACATTTCAAGCGCAGCCCATGCCAGACTGCATTTGAACGATTTTCGTAAACATACGGACCGCCGCCTGGCGGATTTAGAATCAGCCTGCGCTAAAGCTGGCGACAACCATGAAGCGGCAGAATTTCTAAAGAACCAATTCAAGCCAGCCTACTACAAAGCGCTTGGTCGCTTCGAGTCCTTCTGCCAGAAGAAGAATTTAGACCTGGAAACCCCATTGCCATTGGAACTTCACTTCCCCAGTCCCTCAGATTTTGGTCTCCATAATTGCCTGAGAGATCATCTTGGAAACCTGATTATTCTAGACTTCGAATATGCGGGCTGGGACGACCCGGTAAAGTTATTATGTGATTATTTGCGCCACGTTGGCAATAATCAACCCATAAACCAGAGGATGAAAACCATAAAAGGATTCATTAACCACCGCAAACAGGACGCCGGATTGGAAGCCCGCTTGCTAGCCGTGTGCGATCTGGTGGGACTGGAGTGGATTCTCATTGTTCTCAATGTCCTCACCAGGGGCGAAAGAATGCGAAAGGAGTTTGCAGGTTCCCAACAGTTGGGACGGGAACTAATAAACACCCGCCTTCAAACCGCCAGACGGTTATTGGCGGAAACCCGTTCGATAGACGATCTATACAAAGCATAGTCAGGGGGATAGACTGTTGAGCAGTTTTCAAAAAAGATGCGCCGCCATAAGGCGAGAAGTCATGGAGATGGTTGTTCATGGCCGAAGAGGCCACATAGCGCCAGCCTTTTCTATTGTGGAAATTCTGGTCGCCCTCTACGACCATATCATGAACATCAGGCCCCAAGAGCCAGATTGGCCTGATAGAGACCGGTTCATTTTGAGCAAAGGCCATGGGTGCATGGCCCAATTCGCTATTTTGGCGGACAAGGGTTATTTCTCAAAAGATCACTACAAGACCTTTTGCAAGCCGGGCGGCATATTGGGCGGGCACCCGGAGGAACAGGTTCCAGGCATTGAAGCGCCAACGGGTTCCCTGGGTCACGGACTCCCCATTTCAGTAGGCTTCGCACTCGCAGCACGCATGGACGGTCGATCCTACCGTAGTTTCGTGGTGCTCGGCGACGGTGAGTGCAATGAAGGCTCCGTGTGGGAAGCAGCCCTTGCCGCATCTAAACATAGGCTTGACAGCCTGACCGTGATTGTGGACTTCAATAAATACATGTCCTTTGGCGAGACCCGAGATGTCTGTAATATGGAGCCCTTTGCCGATAAATGGCGAGCCTTTGGGTTCGAGACTCGAGAAGCGGACATGGTGAATGATCCAGAATCTCTGATTGGCATTTTAAAGAGCCTGCCATTTTCCGCCGGCAAACCTTCAGCCGTCATTTGCCACACAATTAAAGGCCAGGGCGTGCCATTTATGGAAGGCAACCTGGCCTGGCACCACAAGTCAAAAATAACCGATGAAGAAATTAATGAAATTATTGAATACTTGGAGCGTGACCATGCGTAAACGAGGATTGGAGGCGGTTTACGCCCTTGCAAACCAGCACAATGACGTGGTTTTTGTTGGATCTGACGTAGGCAAGGGCACTCTTTCCCAGTTTCAGGAAAACCACCCGGACCGATTCTTTGTAGAAGGAATTTCGGAAGCTTATGTGATTGGCATGGCGGCTGGCCTGGCCATGAACGGCAAGGTTCCCTATGTGAATACCATTGCAACCTTCTTAACTCGAAGATGTTATGACCAGATAGCCATGGACGTTTGCCTGGGGAATTATAAGGTACGGCTCTATGCTAACGGCGGTGGGCTGGTCTATGCGCCATTGGGTCCAACTCACGAAGCTATTGACGACATTGCTCTAATGCGAGCTCTTCCCAACATGACCGTTTTCGCACCCTGCGACGCAGATGAAATGGAACGAGGCGTTTTGGCCACAAGAGACTATCCCGGTCCCGTTTACATCAGAGTAGCCAGAGGCGGAGATCCCATTGTCTCCAAAGCCAAAGACCCCTTCGAGTTAGGCAGAGCCGTTGTTCACAAAGAGCCTGGTGATGTGCTCCTGGTTACCACGGGCGTAACCCTTCAAGTTGCCTTGGGTGTTGCGGAAGATCTATCCAAACACAATATTACAACGGGCATTGTCCACCTTCACACCGTAAAACCTCTTGACAGGGAAACCCTGGATCCGTGCCTAGAAAAAGCCCGATGTGTTTTTACTCTGGAGGAACACAATGTCATCGGCGGGCTCGGTTCTGCCGTAGCGGAATGTGTAGCCGAGGGCACCCGTCATCCAAAAGGAGTCTTTGAGCGTATTGGCATACCCGATATGTTTCCAGATACTTATGGCCGGCAAGAAAACCTCTTTGCCCGCTTCGGCTTGGACCGCGATTCGGTTGTTTCAAGAATTTTGAAGAAACTCAAAAATCTATAACCGATTCTCCTTGCGAAGAAGCGCAAGATAGTCATCAGCCGCCCGTTGCCAGGACCTTAATGGTTTTAATTTGATGGTTGTCATGGGCGTGTTGGTGTTTTTTAGCCCTACAAAAGGGAAATCTCGATAGGAAGCCCTCTGAACAGGAACATTCAATCCGGCTTTTTCAACAAAATAGGACACCAGTTCATATAGCGAAGCCTTGCCCCTATTGGTAATGTGGTATAAACCAAAGGGTGACTGTTTAACCACAGTTTGCCTGATCTCTCCTGCCACATCCAATGAATAGGAGGGCGAATCATATACGTCATCGGCTATCCTGAGAGGTTGACCATCGACCGCTCTTTTGAGCATGGTTTCCGTGAATTGATCGTCCCGGGAAGATGGCCCGAATATTATGGGAATACGGAAGATGTAGTGCTCTTTCAGGTGAGCCTTGACCATGGCGTCACCTGCCAGCTTGGTTGCCCCGTAAATGTTGAGAGGCGAAGGGATGTCACTCTCATGGTAGAAATCGTTTTTCTTCCCATCAAAAACTGCCGCTGTGCTCAAGTGAATCAGACAAGCATTCACTTTTTTTGCCATAATCGCACAGGTCTTGGGTAAAAGGGTATTCAACTTAAAAGCCAATTCGGGTTCCTGATCACAGCGATCAATGCCCAGCAGGGCCACCGCATTCACAATCAAATGAGGCCTGGTCTCCTCAATAAGAGCCGTGACTCCGGCTCCGTCTGCACCGTCAAAATGAGCGGATGTTTTTGGGATAACATCATAATCATCAGAGAAGGCCCGGCTTAAAGCTGTGCCCATCTTGCCCGAAGCGCCCAGCAACAATAATCTATTTTTCATAAGAGACCCTCCTTGAAGCCTTTCATTTTAAGCATACTT
>JBNKOV010000004.1:0-28453 GCA_050294955.1 Holophagae bacterium | reverse complement strand
TCCATTCTCTCGCCGTCCGCGCCCACAAAGGCTATCTTTGTATTGCCATGATCGGAATAACTGAAATAAAGGCCTTTACCGTCTGCGCTCCAGGAAGGGCTTGAGACGCTTCGGTCCAGGTCTTTGGTGAGCGAACGGGAGCCGCTGCCGTCTATGCTCATCACATAGAGTTGGGTAACCTGGTAACCCTGGTATTGGTCGTCGAAGCCCAAATAGGCGATCTGTTTCCCATCGGGGGAAACCACGGGATTGCGATCAGGACCCTGGCGGCTTGTTAGAGTGGTGATGGCGCCGTCAGCAAGGGTCATTCCATAGATTTCACTGTTTTGAGGGTCGTATTCCCCTTCGGGGCGTCGATTGGCTGAAAAGAAGAGTTGCTTGCCCATCGGGCTCCAAGACAGAGAGCCGCCGTGGTTGTAGGGGCCGGAAGTGAGCTGACGGGGCGAGCCGCCGTCTGCAGAGAGCAGGAATATCTGGCTGTGGCCATGTTTCAGGTAGCCTGAGCCGTCCGCCCTGTATTTAAGTTGGTCAATGACAACCGCCGGTTCCGCCCACTTCGCGCCTTGGGGGCGGGTTGGCATTTTCACATACGAAGACGTTGCCTCCGGTACAAACTGAGTGAAGGCAATCCATTTCCCATCTGGGGACCAGGACAGGCTCCCAGGCCCTTGCGTAAGGTTGGTGAGTTTTGCCGTTTGACCCGTATCCATCCAGCGCATATAAATTTGGGGCCGTCCCGATTCGGTGGACACATAGAGCAGGCGGGTGCCGTCGGGAGACCATCGGGGTGAAAAATCGCTGTGATTTCCCGTGGTCAGAGGTCGATGGTTGCTTCCATCCGCTTCAACCATCCACAAATTGGTGAGGCGTTTATCGGTCATGACATCCATAAAGTTGCGAACGTAGACAACCTTTTTTCCGTCTGGTGAAATTTGTGGATCGGATCCGTATTCCAAATGGAACACATCTTCTACTTGTAGGAACTGAGAATTGCCCGCTATTGCGGTTCCCAGCGAAGCCATGAAAAAAAGAAACAATCGCGACATGATCACGTTCTCCTGGTGTATTTTCGCGCTTTTGATGCAGGTCTCCCCGAACTTCGCTAGTCTAACATATTAGACAGGTGGTTGGGTAAAAGGGTATGATATAGTGCGTTCCGAGACTCCTGAATATGGTGAACCGATGCCCAATTCCTATGTCAAAGCAGCCGTGGTGCAAGCAGCTCCAAATTTATCTGATCTGCCTGGGACCATGAGTCAGGTCGAAACCCTTATCCAACAGGCCGCCGATAGGGACGCTTCCCTGGTTGTATTTCCCGAAGCCTTTATTGGGGGTTATCCCAAGGGCGCAGGTTTTGGCGCTTCTGTGGGCATGCGTTCTGACGAGGGTCGCGCCCTCTTTCAGCGTTACTACCACTCGGCTATCGACTTAAATGGCCCCGAATTAGGGCAATTGTGCAAATGGGCCGCGGAAGCGGGCGTGTTCCTGGTTATTGGCATTATTGAACGATGCGGCGGGACCCTGTACTGTTCTACCCTTTTAATCGATCAAAAGGGTGTGCTTCAGGGAAAACATCGCAAAGTGATGCCCACCGGCGTAGAGCGCCTCATTTGGGGATTTGGGGACGGATCCACGTTGCCTGTTGTAGAAAGTGGGTTTGGCCGGGTCGGGTCCGCCATTTGCTGGGAAAATTATATGCCCCAATTAAGAATGAGCCTCTATCAGGGCGGCGTGCAATTTTATTGCGCCTCTACGGTTGATGATCGGGACAGTTGGATTCCCAGCATGCAGCATATCGCCATAGAAGGCCGCTGTTTCGTGCTCTCAGCTTGTCAATACGCCACACGGGCTCGGTTCCCCGACAATTACGAATGTGTTCAGGGCGACAACCCAGACACCGTTATGATTCGGGGCGGCAGTTGCATTGTCGATCCCTTTGGCAAGATCCTGGCCGGTCCTATTTATGATAGGGACGCCATTATTACAGCGGACTTGGATACCGATCTAATTACTCGAGGCAAATACGATTTAGATGTGGTGGGTCATTACGCCCGTCCCGACATCTTCACCTTGTCCGTGGATAGAAGGCCTAAATCGGCTGTGACATTTTCAGACTGCGAACCCGGAGATGGGTCTGGCGGCGGGAAGACGTCTTAAAAATGGCCTGCGGACCAAAAAAATAAAATATTTTGTCCAAAAAACAGCGTATCGAGGGAACTAGTAGCGAGAAGGCGACAAGGCCTTACTCAAGCACACCGGTTTCCCCCACCCGGAACGATTCCGCCTGAAGGCGAAGAGAGGTGAGGTATGCTCATTTTGTCCTGGTTGTATCTGGCGACATATTTACAAGAAGACGTTCAAATAATTGAAACATATCAAGTTACAGTGCATCAATTGCACGTAAGAGTGGTCGATGACGAAGGGAGTGCAGTGAAGGGCCTGAAGCCTGACGATTTCACTGTGAAGCTGAACGGGGCTCAGCAACAGGTCACTTCGATAGAGGACGTGTCTCTGGCATCGAACAATGAAAGCGGCAAAGCTGCCCCTGCGCAGGGGAAGCGGGCCTTCCTTTTCGTATTTGATCTTGAAAACAATTCTGCTCGGGGCATGGCCGCCGCCCGCGGCGATACCGTGCGTTTCATTCACGACGAAATGCTGCCAGGGGATCTGGCTGCCGTATTTGCATTCAACAACAGCAGTATCATCATGGCCAGTAATCTTACAGCGGATCGCCAAGCCCTGGTCAAGGCGGTTCAGACCTTCGGCGTTGAGAAGGTGAATGAGGATGCTGAAAAATCGGGGGCCAGCGTGAAGTCGGTTTATGGCGGGTCTCGCAAGAGCATTATCCAGGACAATGAGCTGGCTTCTCTGGCTGTGTCTGGAGGAGGCTATGATTCACCACTTGCTTATGTCAGGGATAGCCTTGAGAAAGTGCAAACAGAAAGCAATAGGGGCCAGGTGCTCGCCTATTTAGATCAGTTTATTGAATTTGCCAATTATCTCAGAGTTATGGAGGGGACCAAGAATCTGGTTTTATTCACCAAAGGACTGGGCGACCGGTTAACAGGCGGAATGGGAAATATCGCAAGCACCAATCGGCAGCTCTTGGAAGCCCTGCAAAGAAGCGGCGCTGTGGTTTATACCGTGGACCCCAACCCATCAACCGGGGGGAGTCGGACGTTGCCGTTATTTTATGATTTATCTGCGTCCACTGGCGGACGCGCCTTTGGGAATGTGAAAGACACCATGGAGACTCTCCAGAAAATAAAAGGCTTGAGCAACGACTATTATCTGGTAAACATCCAAACAGACCTGGAAGTCCCCATGGGAGAGCTGGCCAGGGTTAAAGTTGACGTGAAAAAACCAGGTGTGCGTGTTCACACTGGCAAGGGATTGTTGATGAAACCGGATTTCAGCAACCTCACGCCTTTGGAGCAACATATGGCTTTAACCAACCTGGCCGCAAGGGACAAGGTCGCCAACGCAGTGCCGGTTCATTTGGATCTGAACATCCTGCCGGGCATCGATGGGATGGTGCGCTTGAACCTGGCCATGGAGCTGAAAGGCGATTATCTATTGTACGGAAGCGATCCGGGCAAGCCAATAACCTTAGATGTATTGGGAGCGGTCATCGAACGAGATACACAAACCCTTGTGGACAGCCGATATCAGAAAATAACCATGGCGGCTGGCGCCATGAAAGGCGTATTGGAGAATTCAGGCATCAAGTATTTTGCAGATCTCATGGCGTCGCCAGGCAGGTACAAAGTGAAATTTGTAATACGAGATCTGAGCACGGGCAGGGCTACCACCATCATTAGGGACGTAGATTTATTGGATGAACCCCAATTTGTTGGCCCCATCTTATTGACAGGGAGCCCTTGGGTCGTCATTCACACGCCGGATGAAGACCTACCGTCGGAAATGGCCCAATACGCCTTCTCATTTCAAGAGCATCGTCTTGTGCCAGGTCGCGCTGGGTTTGTGCATAACGACGACACAACCCGGCTATTGTACTTGTTCAGGGATCAGCCTCATCTAAAAATGTCCGATGTTTCCGTCGCCATATTAATCAAGGAAGAGGGTGGCGGATATCAAATGGCCACTCCAGCGAACATGACATCCATGGTTCTTCCGGAAGGGGAGCTCTACACCGGGTTGATGGTGTCCCTGGACTCAAAGTCTTTTTCATTAAAAGATGGAGTGGACTACAAGCTGATGACCCGAATTGATTTCAAAGACGCCCAGCCCCTGATATCGGAGTACGCCTTTAAGGTGGGAGATGGGGAGGAATGGGATTAGGTCGGCGTAAACGGTTTGGCGTACTTGGGACGGTTTCGATGATTGCATCGGGGACAAATAAAGGCTAAGCTTGTTGGGGTCGAGCCCTGTTGCAGGCGCTCGACCTTCGAATACATTATTAATATAATTACAAGGGTTGGAAGAAAGACCTCATGACAGCCGAAAGCCTGCCAATGCATCCCATTCTGGTTCACTTTCCCATAGCAACCTGGATTCTGGGGACGGTTGTTTTGACTGCCTCGGTACTGGCGAAACGAAAATCGTGGCGCGCCCATGGTTGGTTCCTTCTGACAGTGGGCGCCATATTTAGCATTCCAACTGCTCTTACCGGGTTGAACGACTACACAGCCATAGCCTTAACTGGCGATGTGGAGCTGGAACGGCATAAATTATTGGGAAACGCCCTGCCCTGGGTGATGGGAATTCTGGTGCTTTTAAAGGGACACGTCACTTTTAAAAGAAAAAAAGGGGGTCAACCGCCGGAATGGATCTGGTGCTTGTTGGTGATCGCGGTTTCTCTCCTACTTGCCTATGTCGGTTATTTAGGTGGAATCCTGGTCTATGACAGGGGTTTCAGGCCATGATTAAAAAAAGGTTGAAGAAAAACGAAAAAATACATTGTCACCCCGATCGTTTTTTGATATAAATTCTAACTCGTTGCGCATGGGTCTGAAACAAGCCGATGCGCAAGGTGTTGTTGATAAAATGGGGAAATACCAAAGTGGCCAAATGGGGCAGACTGTAAATCTGCTGACGTACGTCTTCGGTGGTTCGAATCCGCCTTTCCCCACCATACACCTAAGCGGGAATAGCTCAGCTGGCTAGAGCATTAGCCTTCCAAGCTAAGGGTCGCGGGTTCGAATCCCGTTTCCCGCTCCAGTTCTTTGAAGAGGCCCTTATAGCTCAGGGGTAGAGCGCATCCTTGGTAAGGATGAGGTCATCGGTTCAATTCCGATTAAGGGCTCCACGGTATCGACGTGTGTGGGCATCAACAACCTTAAGAATATTTGGAAGGTTTTTTTTAGGAGTACGGCGTAATGGCTAAACAGAAGTTCGAACGTACTAAGCCGCACGTCAACATCGGTACGATCGGCCACGTTGACCATGGTAAGACTACATTGACGGCTGCGATCACCATGACTCTTGCTGAGGATGGACACGCTGAAGTAAGAGCATACGACCAGATTGACAACGCGCCTGAAGAGCGGGAGCGGGGCATTACCATTAATACGGCGCACGTTGAGTACGAGACCGAGAATCGCCACTACGCGCACGTTGACTGCCCGGGCCACGCTGACTATGTTAAGAATATGATCACCGGCGCCGCACAGATGGACGGCGCAATTCTGGTGGTTTCCGCTGCTGACGGCCCCATGCCTCAGACTCGTGAGCACATCCTGCTCGCACGTCAGGTGCAGGTTCCCAGCATCGTTGTTTTTATGAACAAGACGGATCAGGTAGACGACGAGGAGCTCTTGGAGCTCGTTGAGTTGGAGATTCGTGAGCTGCTTTCCAGCTATGATTTCCCCGGAGACGACATTCCTGTTGTTGCCGGTTCTGCTCTGAGAGCTATGGAAGGCGATGCAGATCACAAAGCCAAAATTAAAGAATTGATGGCCCAGGTTGATGAGTACATCCCCACCCCCGCGCGGGCGACGGATAAGCCTTTCCTCATGCCTGTTGAAGACATCTTCTCTATCTCTGGTCGTGGTACGGTTGTAACAGGTCGTATTGAGTCTGGTGTTGTTAAGGTTGGCGAGAACATCGAAATCGTTGGCATCCGCGACACGCAAACCAAAGTTGTGACCGGTGTGGAAATGTTCCGCAAGCTGCTGGATAGCGGCGAAGCTGGCGACAACGTTGGTCTGTTGCTGCGAAGCACTGACAAGAAGGATGTTGAGCGTGGGCAGGTTTGCGCTAAGCCCGGTTCTATCACCCCTCACACCAAGTTTACTGCTGAGGTTTACATCCTGACCAAAGACGAAGGTGGTCGTCACACTCCCTTCTTCAACGGTTACCGTCCTCAGTTCTATTTCCGTACAACCGACGTCACTGGCGTTGTAAAGCTCCCCGAGGGCACGGAAATGGTAATGCCTGGCGATAACGTGACCATCAATGGCGAGCTGATTGCTCCCATCGCGATGGATCCAGGTCTTCGCTTCGCAATTCGCGAGGGTGGTCGCACCATCGGCGCTGGCGCCGTTGCTACCATCGTCGAGTAATCGAAAATTAAGGCTCCCTTGTCGAGTTATCGGTAAGGGCGCCTTGTTGCGTGTAGGGGTATAGCTCAGTTGGTAGAGCGGCGGTCTCCAAAACCGTAGGCCGTGGGTTCGAGTCCTACTACCCCTGCCACCTTCATATTCACCTCCATGGAGAAGTCAAGTGGGAAACTTTAGAGAATACCTGAATGACGCCAGAAAAGAACTGCGCAAGGTGTCGTGGCCTGATCGGCCCAAGGTGATGGAAACCAGCCTCGTGGTTGGCGTCTGCACCACCATTTTTGCCGCTTACCTCTGGGTCGTGGATGTGGGCATTTATCAAGTATTTCGAATGCTGTTCTATTGATGCGTCTAGCATCAGGTTCAATTGGAGTGCCTTGTGGCAGATAATGAGATGAAGTGGTACATTATCCACACTTATTCCGGTTACGAGAATAAAGTGAAGGAAAGTATCGAGCAGCGATTCGGCGCGCTTGGTAAGGAGGATCTCCTCGGCGAGGTTCTCATTCCCATGGAGAATGTGCTAGAGCTGAAAAACGGAAAAAAGGTTGTTAGCAGTAAGAAGCTTTTTCCGGGCTATATTTACATTCGCATGACGCTAACCGACGAAGCATGGCACGTGGTGAAAAATACACCGCGCGTTACTGGTTTTATCGGTGGCCGTAATCCATCGCCTCTCTCAGAGAGTGAGATCAACGCCATTCTCAATCAGGTTCACATGGCGCAAGAAAAACCGAAACCCAAGTTCCTTTTCGAAAATGGCGAGAAGGTCAAGATTATCGACGGGCCGTTTGCCAACTTCATTGGCTCTGTTGACGAGATCAATGAAGACAAGGGCACTTTGAAGGTGATGGTGACCATTTTTGGTCGGTCCACCCCTGTTGAATTGGGTTTCCATGAAGTTGAGAAGATTTAATAGAGGAATGAAATGGCAAAGAAAGTAGCCGGTTTTATCAAGTTACAATTGCCGGGCGCACAGGCTACGCCAGCGCCGCCCGTTGGTCCGGCTCTGGGTCAGCATGGTGTAAACATCATGGAGTTCGTGAAGGCGTTTAACTCCCGCACGAGCCAAAACCCCGGATTGGTTGTTCCCGTAGTAATTACGGTATACGCCGACCGTTCCTTCACTTTTGAGATCAAGACCCCGCCTGCAAGCGTTCTTATCAAGAAAGCGCTTGGCCTGGATAAAGGTTCTGGCGAGCCCAACAAGAACAAGGTTGGTAAGTTGACTAAAGATCAGGTTACCGAAATTGCTCAGACCAAAATGCCGGACCTCACTGCCGCCGATTTGGAAGCAGCGAGAAACACCATCATGGGTTCTGCACGGTCCATGGGCGTGGAAGTTGAAGTCTAAACAGTTTTCCATGGCGCAGACACCACCCTGCGCCTTATAAAAGACGGTGGGAGAGAATTTGCGAGGGGGTTTTATGGCGAAAAAAGGTAAAAAATTTCGTGAAGCTGCCTCTAAAGTTGAATCTCGTCCTTATTCATTGGCTGAGGCCATTGAACTGTTAAAGTCTATGAATACAGCGAAATTCGATGAGACTGTCGAAGTAGCGATGAAGCTCGGGGTTGACCCCAGGCACGCTGATCAGATGGTTCGAGGTACGGTCCTTCTGCCTCACGGGACTGGTAAGTCCAAAAAGGTTCTCGTCATTGCTGACGGCGAACCCATGAAGCAGGCGGAAGAAGCCGGCGCAGATATCGTAGCCGGAGAGGAAATTGTCGGCAAAATCATGGACGGTTTCCTTGATTTTGACGCAGTTGTCGCAACGCCTACCATGATGCGCGTTGTTGGTCGATTAGGTAAGGTTCTCGGTCCTCGCGGCCTGATGCCAAACCCCAAGACCGGCACCGTGACCATGGATGTAGGTAAAGCCGTTCAAGAGATTAAAGCTGGTAAAGTTGCTTATAAAGTAGACAAAACCGGCATTATCCACGGTCCCGTGGGTAAGAAATCTTTTGACATATCCAAGCTCGAAGAGAATGCAACAGCATTGATTTCAAGCGTACTCAAGGCCAAGCCGCCTGGGGCGAAAGGTAAATATGTTCGGAGCATGTACCTTTCTTCCACCATGGGGCCGGGCATTGAAGTCGACAGTGCTGACGTAACTCAGAAGGCATAGGGGGAACTTCCATGGAGCGGAACCAGAAAAGAGAAGTTGTAAAGAAGCTCAAGGAAGAACTTAAAGACGTGGACAGCGTCTTTCTATGTAGCTTCAATGGGTTGACGGTCGAGAAGGATACTGAGCTTCGCGGCAAGATGCGTGAAAATGGCGCATCTTATAACGTATCAAAAAATACATTGTTGAAAATCGCATTTGCGGATTCTGATCTCAATCAGGTCAATGAACACTTGAAGGGCAATACATCTTTAGCTTACAACAAAGAAGATGTTATTGGCCTTGCCAAGTTGATTCGCGATTTTGCCAAAGAGAACAAAGCCTTTCAGTTTAAGGCAGGTGTCGTCGAAGGCCAGGTAATTGGCGTCGATGATCTCAATAACCTTGCTGAAATGCCTTCCAAGGAAGAGCTGGTATCGAAGATGATGTACATGCTGAATTATCCGATTCAGGGCTTCGCCACCGTTCTTTCCGGCATGACGCGCCAACTGGTTGTCGCGCTTGACCAGATCAGACAACAAAAAGAGAAGAATTAATTTCAAAAGGAGAATTTTGAGATGGCTACGTTGACCAAAGATGAAATTATCGAACACATCAAGTCCATGACTGTCATGGAATTGAATGATCTTGTGAAGGCGCTTGAAGAAGAGTTCGGCGTCTCTGCCGCTGCTGTTGCCGCTGTACCTCGCGCTAGCGCTGCCGCCGGCGATGCTGGCCCTGCTGCTGAAGAGCAAACCGAATTCGACGTTGTTCTCGAAAGCGTTGGCGCTAAGAAAATTGAAGTAATCAAAGCTGCTCGCGCAGCTACCGGCTTGGGCTTGAAAGAAGCAAAAGCTCTGGTTGATGGCGCGCCTGGCAAGGTAAAAGAGGGTGTTTCCAAAGAGGAAGCCGAAGAACTGAAAACCAAACTGGAAGAAGCGGGGGCTAGCGTTAAGCTGGCTTAACCACTCCCCAAAGAGGGCGTCTCGTCTAAGGGACGCCTTTTTTGATGAAGGTTCTTTATCTTGGGGTAATCATCATTTACGAATTACGTGATATTCTTTACGAACCGGGCACTTTTTGTAGGTGTTCCGGTCTTTTTGTGTCTTAAGCTGGGTGAAAACCAGTGGGAGGAGCGTCGAACATGGGTACTATCGATCTCACCTATCGGAATAGAGAGGACTTTGCAAAGATCCATACCTCAATTCCTGTTCCCAACCTAATCGATATCCAGAAGAAGTCTTATCAGACCTTTTTGCAGATGGATAAACTACCGGAAGAGAGAGGCGATTACGGACTTAAAGCCGTTTTTGAGTCTCTTTTTCCGATCGAAGACTTTAAGCAGACCTGTTCGCTTGAGTTTGTAGATTACACCATTGGGAATTGGGAATGTCGGTGCGGAAAATTGCAGGGAATTCATCATAACAGAACGCAATGTCGTAGTTGCGGTCATATGATTATTTCCGATCAATATGCGGGCCACACCTTGACCTGCGATAAGTGTGGTTCTAATAATGAGAATCAGAAAGCTATCTGCGACGTTTGTGGAACCAGCGTTAAGCTGAAGGTTAAATATTCTGTTGACGAGTGTAAAGAGCGTGGCTTGACTTATGACGCTCCTCTCAAGGTAACAGTTCGACTGGTTGTGTGGGAGAAGGATGAGGAATCCGGTGAAACCTCGCCCCTGCCCAGGGATATCAAAGAGCAGGAAGTTTACTTCGGCGATATTCCCCTCATGACCGAGCAGGGAACTTTTATCATTAACGGCACCGAGCGTGTGATTGTTTCTCAGATGCACCGTTCTCCGGGCGTTTTCTTCTCCGTTGGAGATGATGCGGGAACCTATCATGGCCAGATCATTCCCTACCGGGGATCTTGGATCGAGTTCGAAACGGACAGCAAGAACGTTTTATACGTTCGCATCGACCGGAAGCGTAAGTTTCTGGGCACCTGCTTTATCCGTGCTTTGGGTTGTATCGACAAAGATATTTTCTCCAATGAAAGCCTGTTGGCGCGCTTCCACGAAGCTTCCGCCATCCGCTTAAAGGACAACACGGTTTACATCGGTCATTATCCTGCGGCCATTGGCTGCAAGGTCTCTGAAGATCTGGTGAAGGCCAACGGTGAAGTGATTCTGTCTCATGGCAGGAAAATTACTCGCAGCGCGTTGAGAAACCTGAAGAAAGCCGGTATTGAGTGGTTCCCCATTACTGCGGAGACCACTCCTAAAATGATCCTCATGTCAGACGTCATCGATGAGGAGACCGGTGAAATTCTCGCAGAGTGCAACGAGCTGGTAGATGAAAACCTCATGACCGCGTTCTTTGAGGGCGGCATTGAAAACATTGAAGTTTTCTTCCCCGAGCACGACACCTGCGGCGAGATTGTTTCCAATACGCTGCAAAACGATCCCATCCGCACCCCTGAAGAGGCGTTGGTTGAGATCTATCGCAAAATGAGACCTGGCGATCCTCCCACGGTAGACAGTTCCAAAAAACTGTTTACCCAGATGTTCTTTGATGGTCAACGTTATGACTTTTCACGGGTTGGCCGTCTCAAGTTCTGCACAAAGCTCAACTTGGAAGAGAACCTCAATCAGCGTATCCTGACGCCGGAAGATTTCTACGCAACCATCAAATACCTCTTGGAGTTGCACCGCAATGTTGGTCAGGTTGACGATATCGATCACCTGGGCAATCGCCGGGTTCGCTCGGTTGGCGAACTTTTGGAAAACCAATTGCGTGTGGGTCTGGTTCGCATGCAACGGGCCATCAAAGAAAAGATGAGTCTGTACAACGACCTGAACACCATCATGCCTCACGAGCTGATCAACGCCAAACCGGTTATGGCTTCTGTGAAAGAGTTCTTTGGCAGCAGCCAGCTCTCTCAATTTATGGACCAAACCAACCCCCTTTCCGAGATTACTCACAAGAGACGTCTCTCCGCATTGGGACCTGGCGGTCTTAGCCGGGAACGGGCCGGTTTTGAAGTTAGGGACGTTCACACCTCTCATTACGGCCGCATTTGTCCGATTGAGACCCCTGAAGGACCCAACATCGGTCTGATTTCCTCCTTGAGCTGCTTTGCGCGCATCAACGAGTTCGGATTTATTGAATCTCCGTATTTCCGAGTTGAAAATGGTCGCGTGATCCGCGAGGTGATCATCGTTAATCCCGGTGACACGGGTTTTTCCAAAGATGAAGTTCACCCTTTATCTCAAGTGGAAGAGATTAATAAATCCCTGTCTGAACAGGGTAAGCACATCTGCACCTACCAAGCCTACGCTCATTATCTGAGCGCCTGGGAAGAAGATCGTTACGTGATTGCACAGGCCAACGCGCCTTTGGATGAAAACGAATTGATCGCCCAGGAGCAGGTGAACTCACGTTGCGGTGGCGAATTCAAACTGTTCCCAAGAGATTCCATCGATTACATCGATATTTCTCCAAAACAGGTTGTTTCCGTTGCGGCGTCCTTGATTCCCTTCTTGGAAAACGATGACGCCAACCGTGCGTTGATGGGATCCAACATGCAACGTCAGGCCGTTCCGCTTCTGAAAACCGAAGCGCCTCGGGTTGGCACGGGCATGGAGCATATCGCCGCTCGCGACTCTGGAGCCACGGTTGTTTGCCGTAACTCCGGCTGGGTTGAAACCGTGGATGCGGAACATATTGTTATTCGTCTTGAAGGTTCTCGGGAAGATGTGAGTGAAACTCCTGATTTCGGAGTGGATGTCTACTATCTTTCCAAATTCAAGCGCAGCAACCAGAACACCTGCTTCAACCAGAAGCCTCTGGTTCACAAGGGCGATTACGTGAAAGCCGATCAGGTTATCGCGGACGGCGCCTGCACCGACTCTGGCGAGCTTGCTCTGGGTAAGAACATTCTCGTTGCCTTTATGCCCTGGCGTGGATACAACTTCGAGGATGCGATTCTCATTTCCGAAAGAGTGGTTAAGGAAGATGTCTACACTTCCATCCACATCGAAGAATTTGAAATCGAAGCCCGCGACACCAAATTGGGTCCTGAGGAAATCACCCGTGATATCCCCAACCTCAGTGAGGAGTTCCTTAAAGATTTGGACGATGCCGGCATCATCCGGATTGGCGCTTCCATCAAGCCGGGCAGCATTCTGGTGGGTAAGGTAACGCCCAAGGGCGAGACGCAGTTGACCCCTGAAGAAAAGCTTCTGCGGGCCATCTTCGGCGAAAAGGCCGGTGATGTCCGTGATGCGTCCTTGTACACGTCTCCTGGCATCTACGGAACCGTGGTTGACGTGAAGATCTTCTCCAGAAAAGGCGTTGAGAAAGATTCCCGCTCTCTTCAGATCGAAGAAGAGCAAACCCTTAAGCTGAAGCAGAGTTTGGAAGATCAGGAACAGATTATCCAAAACCAGGCAGCCAAAAACGTCTTGCGGCTCCTGCGCGACAAAGAAGTTCTGGATGATGTCATCGACCCCTACTCGGGCGAAACGCTGATCTCAGCTGGAAGCAAGATTGAAACCGCCAAGTTGGAAAGCCTGCGACTGGCCGACCTCAAGCGAATCGACATCTCCGATCCCAACGCCCAGTTGGAAGTGGCCAACATGGTGTCCCGCACCAATCAGCAGATTGAAGTGGCCCGCCAGGTGTTTGAGGAAGAGGTTGAAAAGCTCAAGCGCGGTGACGAACTGCCTCCCGGCGTTATCAAGCTGGTAAAAGTCTATGTCGCCGTGAAGCGCAAGCTTCAGGTTGGCGATAAAATGGCTGGTCGCCACGGAAACAAAGGTGTTGTGTCTCTCATCCTTCCGGAAGAAGACATGCCCTACCTGCCTGACGGCACGCCTGTCGATGTGGTTTTGAACCCATTGGGCGTTCCCTCTCGTATGAACGTTGGACAGATTCTGGAAACCCACCTTGGCATGGCCGCCATGAAACTGGGCAAGTTCTATTCAACGCCGGTTTTCGATGGAGCCAAAGAAGCGGATATTAAAGAACTCCTCAATAGTTCTGGTTTCCCCGAATCAGGGAAGACCATTCTATACGACGGACGCACTGGCGACTCTTTCGAGCAGCCTGTGACCGTTGGCGTTGTTTATATCATCAAGCTTCACCACCTGGTTGACAACAAGATTCACTCCCGGTCCATTGGACCCTACTCTTTGATTACGCAACAACCTCTGGGCGGTAAAGCTCAGTTTGGTGGTCAGCGATTCGGTGAGATGGAAGTGTGGGCGCTGGAAGCCTATGGCGCAGCGCATATTCTTCAGGAACTGCTCACGGTTAAGTCTGATGATGTACAAGGTAGAACTCGAATCTACGAAGCCATCGTCAAGGGTGAGCCAGTATGTGAACCAGGCATACCTGAGTCATTCAACGTTCTCGTCAAGGAACTTCAGAGTCTTGCCTTGGACGTCAGCCTCTTCAAAAAAGGCGACGTAGAGAATTTAATCGCTGAAAAAGAGGAACAGCAATAAACGGGAAGGAACGGGAGGATTGTCATATGCAGCGTCATGGGTTTTTTAATCGCCAGCCTGCCATTAACGAATTCGAGGCAATTCGGATTAGTCTGGCTTCTCCAGAGACCATTCGTTCTTGGTCTTATGGTGAAGTGACCAAGCCGGAAACCATCAATTACCGTACCTTCAAACCTGAAAAAGACGGGCTGTTCTGCGCCCGTATTTTCGGACCGGTTGTTGACTGGGAATGCCTCTGCGGCAAGTACAAACGGATGAAGTACCGCAACATCATCTGCGACAAATGCGGCGTGGAAGTAACACTTTCCAAGGTGCGTCGTGAGCGGATGGGTCACATTGAGTTGGCCGCGCCGGTTTCTCACGTATGGTTCTTCAAAGGACTGCCCAGCCGGATCGGCTATCTTCTGGATATGCCCCTGAAGGATCTGGAGCGCGTTCTTTATTTTGAAGCTTACGTGGTTATCGACTCTGGCGGTATTTCCACCATTCAGCCGCGGGAACTGCTCACCGAAGAGCGTTACCGCCAGTTGACTGAAGAATACGGCCCCGTTTTCACTGCGAAAATGGGCGCCGAAGCCATTAAAGAGCTTCTCAAGAGCCTGGTCTTAGACGATCTGGCTGTTGAGCTGCGTTACAACATGCGTCATGAAACCTCGGCCCAGAAACGGACCAAGGTTGCGAAGCGTTTGAAAGTGGTTGAAGCCTTTCTGAAGTCTGGCAACGATCCGGAGAACATGATCTTGGATGTCATCCCTGTCATCCCTCCGGAACTGCGGCCTCTGGTTCCCTTGGACGGCGGACGTTTTGCGACCTCCGACCTCAACGATCTCTATCGAAGGGTTATCAACCGAAACAATCGACTGAAGAAACTGCTGGAGCTTCGAGCGCCGGATGTCATTATCCGCAACGAGAAGCGCATGCTTCAGGAAGCGGTAGACGCGCTGTTCGACAACGGTCGCCGGGGCCGTGTTCTCAAAGGCGGCAACAACCGTCCTCTGAAATCACTTTCCGACACTTTGAAGGGCAAGCAGGGTCGATTCCGTCAAAACCTTTTGGGTAAGCGGGTTGACTATTCTGGTCGTACAGTGATCGTTGTTGGTCCAGAACTTCGTCTGGATCAGTGCGGTCTGCCTAAAGACATGGCTGTAGAGTTGTTCAAACCCTTCATCTACAACCTGCTTGAAAAGTACGGTCACGCATCTACCGTGAAAACGGCGAAAGAGCTGGTGGAAGCCAAGCATCCCCTTGTTTGGGAAGTTTTGGAAGAAGCGGTTCAGGATCACCCCGTTCTGCTCAACCGGGCGCCAACCCTTCACCGTCTTGGCATTCAGGGATTTTATCCGGTGCTGGTTGAGGGCAAGGCGATTCGTCTTCATCCCCTGGTGTGTACTGCTTTTAACGCCGACTTCGACGGCGACCAGATGGCCGTTCACATTCCATTGAGCCCAACCGCGGTTATCGAAGCGGAAATGTTGATGCTTTCTTCAAGAAACATCCTTTCTCCAGCTCACGGTTACCCCGTTACGGTTCCCACTCAGGATATTGTTCTGGGCACCTACTATCTGACCCTTTCTCAGCCAGGCCAGAAGGGCGAAGGCATGACCTTTGCTCGGGTTGAGGACGTGGTTGCTGCTCGGGACGCAGGTCTTGTGACCACCCACACTCGCATTCGTCTGAGATATTCAGGCAAAATCATCGATCTCGACAAGGCTACCAGCCGTTCGATTAACGCGAATATGGAAGCCGAAATCGACAACGAAATTATCGACACCACCGTTGGGCGCGTCGTCTTTAACATGGCTTTTCCCGAATACATGCCCTATGTAAACGGGTTGCTTAAAAAAGGCGAGTTGACCAGTCTTGTTTACTATTGGAACAACGAATACGGAAGGGCTCCTACCGTACTCATGTTGGATATTCTCAAGAACCTGGGCTTCCTGTACGCAACCTTTGCAGGTGTGAGCTTTGGCATCGACGACATGGTGATCCCGCCTAGCAAGAGCGACCTGCTTGATCAAGCCAAAGACAAGGTGATCGAAGTAGAAGAGCAATATAAAGACGGTCTTTTGACCAACGCCGAACGCTACAACAAGGTAGTCCAGGTCTGGTCGGAAGTAACGGAAGATATTGCCGGTGAAATGTTCACCCACATGGACTCTCAGAGTCGTGGCGAGGGCATGCTCAACCCGATTTTCGTTATGGCGGATTCCGGTGCGAGGGGCTCCAAACAGCAGATTCGACAGCTTGCGGGCATGCGTGGTCTGATGGCCAAGCCTTCCGGTGAAATTATCGAAACGCCCATTACCGCGAACTTTAAAGAAGGCCTCACGGTTCTTCAGTACTTCATCTCAACTCACGGCGCTCGTAAGGGTCTGGCTGACACCGCTTTGAAAACGGCTGACTCCGGTTACCTCACCCGTCGTCTCGTGGATGTTGCTCAGGACGTAATCATCACTGAAGAAGATTGCGGCACGCTTGACGGCATTCCGGCTCACGCCATTATTGAGCAGGGTGAAGTTATTGAAAGTCTTGCTGAACGGATCATCGGTCGTGTTGCTCTCGACGATATCCACCATCCCCACACCGATGCAGTGCTTGTTGAAGCCAACGAGATGATTGATGTGAAAATGGCCACCAACATTGAAGACGCCGGTATTCAGGAAGTGATGATGCGCTCCGTGCTCACTTGCGAATCGGAATACGGCGTATGTCGTCTTTGTTATGGTAAAAACCTGGCCACAGGCAATCTGGTGGAAATTGGCGAGGCTGTTGGCGTTATTGCCGCTCAGTCCATTGGTGAGCCTGGAACCCAGCTCACCATGCGTACCTTCCACATTGGCGGCACCGCTTCTGCTGTGGATGAACAGTCCAAGCACTTTACCACCCGAGGCGGTAAAGTGGTTTATCAGAACATGAAAACCGTTTTCAACAAAGATGGCGATGAGGTTTGTCTCTCCAGAAATGGTCGCATTATTGTGATCGATCCTGAGGGACGTGAAGAACATTACGCCACCGTAATCGGCGCTAAGCTGAAGGTACACGAAGGTCAGGTTGTTGACCCCAACACCGTTCTGGTTGAGTGGGATCCCTACTCCTTCGTTATCGTGTCTGAACGGGCTGGTGAGGTTGACTACAAAGACATCATCCCCAATGAGACCATGATCGAGGAAGTTGAAGAAGCAACCTCTTTCTCTCGCATGAAGATCGTGCCTTCCAGCAACGAAAAGTTGCATCCGGCCATTCTTGTGAAAGACGACAACGGCAAGACAATTGGCAGATATCCGCTGCCAAACGACTCGCTCCTCATGGTTGAAAAAGACACCCCCGTTTCCGCTGGCGACGTTTTGGGCAAGATCCCCAAAGACACCACCCGTCAGATGGACATCACGGGTGGTCTGCCTCGTATTGTGGAACTGTTCGAAGGTCGGAAGCCCAAAGAACCTGCGGTTGTCGCCGAAATTGACGGTGTTGTATCCTACGGCAATGTGAGCCGGGGTCAGCAGAAGATCAATATCGAAAACGACTACGGCGTGAAGCGTGAGTACTCGGTGCCCAAGGGCAAGTACATTCACTTCCGCGAAGGCGAAATCATTAAAGCTGGCGAGCAGTTGATTGACGGCGCCAGAAGCCCTCACGACATTCTCAACGTTCTCGGCGAACAGGAACTCCAGAAGTTCCTGGTTGACGAAATCCAAGAGGTTTACCGTCTGCAGGGCGTGAACATCAACGACAAACACATCGAAATCATTATCCGCCAGATGATGCGCTGGATGGAAGTAGACGACGTGGGCGATTCCAACTTTATCGTTGGCGAACGCGTGGATAAGTTCCGCTTCCAGAAAGAGAACGAACGGGTTATCTCCGAGGGCGGCCAGCCCGCCAAGGGTCATCCGCTTCTGGTTGGTATTACTAAAGCGTCTCTTTCCACCGACTCCTTCATCTCTGCGGCATCCTTCCAGGAGACCACCCGTGTCCTGACAGAAGCTGCAATTGAAGGCAAGGTTGACTTCCTCAGAGGTCTCAAGGAAAACGTGATCATGGGTAAATTGATCCCTGCCGGAACAGGCATGACCGTTTACCGTGACTCCGAACTTGATCCCGACGAGTCCATCATCACGGAAGAGGAGCAGATTGAAGAGGAATTCTCTCTGGACAACATTATTAAGTCCAGCCAGGAGAAGATCGCAGGCCCTTCCGCCTGATCTCCTCAATCAAAACCTGAATAAAAAAAGGAACCGCATGTCGGTTCCTTTTTTATTTCGGGATCTCGAGGACAAGCGTCCCTTTTTTTACGGCCAGGATGTGAGCTAGAAGCGGCTCCAATCATCCTTTAGACGAGCCTGCGCTATTGGTGCAAATGCTGAATCGGACTCAGCAACCAGCCGCCAGTAGACCAACGCGCCAGCATGGTTGTTTTGCATTTTCTCTTCGTAGTCGCCCAGGAAAATGCGACCCAGCATGAGGTAATGCTCGGGGAGACCGGGGCCATTCATGCGTTCCACCATCCAGAGATGATCCTCTTTCAAGGTTTTGGTGCGGCCCAGGATAGCGGGCGCTAATAGCTGCGCCTTGGCTCGAATGAGCCTGAGGCAAAAGTTCTCCGAGTCAAGCGCCACCGCATGGTCCATTGAGAAAAAGGCCTCGCGAGCCATGGCAGGTTTGGAAAACAAAGGCACTTTGGGGCTGCGGGCGTAGGACGCCTTTGAAAGGCCCAGATAGATAAGGGTCTGGGGATCTTCCGGCATGGCCTCCAATGCCTTTTCAAGATGGGCCATGGCAAGCTCAACGTACTCATAGTTCCTGGGCTGCGAGAACACCTGGTAATAGGTTCCAACATCTCTGAGTAGTTTGGGATTTTCAGGATCTTCCGCTAATTTCTCTAAATAACGGTCTAATATGCTCCTGTCGGGCTCTTGAGCTGGCAGGGCAAACCGTTTTCCCGTTACGGATTCGGGATCTATGTCAAATTTTTTGGTAGGCCGCGCACAGAATGAAATGGCCATACATAGCGGGACCCAAAGGAGTAAAGCGGTTTTTCGGTTCTTGGAGCGGTTAATAATCATGAATCGTCTCCGGCTATCTAAATGGCATTGCCATGGTCATTGAGACAGTGCATGGGACCATCATACTACCAGACAAGCCAGGACACAAGTTCTCGGAAAACGCCGTCTAAAAGACCCATGGGAAAAAAAATGAGGTCGCTGATCGGCGTGAGAATGATCAGTACGAAAAAGAGCATGGCGTAACGTTCCAACCTATATAAGGCGAGGGCCTGTCGATCAGGTAGTAATCCCGCCAGAACCTTTGCGCCGTCCAGGGGAGGTATGGGAAGCAGGTTGAACATCCCGAGCACCAGGTTGATGAGGTACATTTGTTCGAGAAAAGCGCCTACTATCCCAGATGAAGCAGTGTAGCCAAATCGAGCCTGTAGGCTGGTTGCGATGAATAAGCTGATGAAGGCCATTAGAAAATTTGAAATAGGACCAGCGGCGGCAACCCACATGATGGCCTTCTTGATATTCAGGCCCCGTCTCATTCGATTGGGGTTGAAGGGCACCGGCTTCGCTCCGCCAAAAATGATGCCTGATCCCGAGACAATCAGAATGAGCGGCAGTATGACAGACATAAAGGGGTCTATATGTTTGATAGGATTGATGGTAATCCGGCCCAACTCACGGGCTGTCGGGTCTCCAAAACGATCCGCCGCCCAACCATGAGCCGCTTCGTGTACCGAAACCGAAAGTAACAACGCTGAAATTCCTGCGATGATCGATATTAAATCCATAACTTCCTCTAGGGCTTTTTTCCCGCGTCAGGCGCCCTTGTCTATTATAACGTCTTTTTTCGCCTATAGTTTTCCTCATGGCCTTTTACTGTGCCCATGACCCTTTTCACCGGTGCAATGCACCCAATTCTGCTTTGAACTAAACTTTTAGTTGTATTCAAACTAAAAGTTTAGTTATAATGGCGTCAGGAGGGACGATATGCCGCAAACCAGGAAACGCAAAGCCAAAAACAAGATGCTCACTGAAACGGAGCTGGAGTTGATGAATATCCTCTGGCGTCTGGGAGAGGGCTCTGTTCATGATGTTATGGAGGCCTTGCCGGAAAACCGGGAGCTGGCTTACACTTCCGTGTCCACGATGTTGCGTATCCTTGAGCAGAAGGAGATGGTTGAGGCAAGGAAGGTTGGGCGTGGCCATATCTATTGTCCCCGCATGGCGCGGGCGGCCTATCAGGCAAAAAGCGTGGGGCGTCTCGTTGACAAGGTCTTTGACGGCGCGCCTGTGAGCCTTGTTCAGAGGTTATTGGACACAAGAAATTTGAGCGAGGATGATTTAAAGGCATTGCAGGAGATGCTGCAGGAGCGTTTAACATGAGTTTGTCCGATATCATCATCAGCTACCTGGAAATGAGCCTTTTATTGGTTCCTGCGGCCTTTGCGTCTTTTGCCTTTGTTTGGCTTATGAGGCGAAAGAACGGCGTCATTAGCGCGGCCACCGGCTTGAAACTTAACTTTTTCTTAATGGCCTGTCTCTTCATTCTGCCAATGCTGAACGATAGGCTGCCCGGTTTGGCTCCATCGAATGGTCCAGCGCAGATCTGGTTTGCCCCGTCCATGCACGAAGAGGCAGCGGTGTTGGGCGAGGCGCGCATGACGACCATCAGCCTGTCTCAATCGGGTCCCGCCAGGAAATTTGAAGATGAAACGGTCAGCCATGTGGCAGGCTATCTTTCCCTATTAACCTTCATCTGTCTGGCTCTGGCTGTTGCGGCAGATCTAAGAAAAATTAAGAGGCTAACGGACCGAGCCTGGTTGGTTCGCCGGATTGGATCGGTGCGCGTGCTGGTGTCGGATGAGGTTGAAACGCCTTTTTCATTTTGGGTTCCCGGACGGGCCTACGCCGTGTTGCCCGAGCATTTAACGGGTAATCCGGCTGCCTGGGAATTGGCCTTGCGCCACGAGTTGCAACACCACCGGCAAGGTGATACGCGTTGGGTGTATCTGTCGCAAACCCTTAAGTTTATGTTTTTTTGGAATCCTTGCGCCTATTTGTGGTCCAGATTTTTTAACGAAACCAGAGAATACGCTTGTGACGAGGCTCTTATCGGCCGTAAAACGGTCTCGCCGCAAGCCTATGGCCGCTGTTTACTAGAGGTGGCGGCAGCAACCCTGACAACACGAAACCTCCCCGTCGGCGCCACGGGGATGGCTTTAAGTTCATCAGGGACTTACCTGAGAAGGAGAATAGACATGATCTTCGGTACGAGAAAAGGAAGAAAAGGAGCCGCGCTAGTGGTTGGCATGGCCGCATTGTTGCTAATGACAGCGACGGTTTGGGCGGCTAATGGCATGGTGAGAGATCGTCGTGTGGACCAAGATTGGGCTCAGGAATTGGCCGATAATGCGTCTCGCGATTCAGAAATGGACATTGTGGTCAACAGCGCCGTGGTTGAACAACTCAATCGGTACCTCGGCACGCCCGATGGCCAGGCTTTCGTAAAGGCATCACTTAGCAGACTGGAAAACTATAGGGAAGCGCTTATCCAGAAATTCGATGAATACAATACGCCCCATGAACTGCTGGCGCTGCCTATACTGGAATCGGGCTTTCAGAATCTGCCCGCCAACGAGCGCGCTCCCCATGCCGCTGGCATATGGCAGTTTATTCCGGGCACTGCGCAGAAATACAACCTCAAGGTGGATGGAGAAATCGACCAGCGTTTGAACCCTGAGTTGGCAACTGACGCGGCTCTGCGCTACCTCAGCGCCTTAAATCTGCGTTTCCAGGATTGGGGCCTTGCAGTCCTTGCCTACAATGCAGGCGAGGGTCGAATTCAGGCCGGTATTCGGGAGACTGGAGGACGGGACGCCTGGGAACTGGTGGAACGAGGCTTTGACGGCGATCCCAACTATCTCAGCAAGTTGATGGCGCTGATCATCATCATGAAGAATCCACAGGTGTTGGACTAAAACCCGCCCGGATGGGTCGATGGCGGTTGTCACGACTGGTCCGGGCCAATCCTTTGGAGCGTCCATTCTCTTAGTTTTTCCAGTGGTTCCTTGACCAGCCAGGAGGCGGGATCTCGTGGGCCCACCTTGTTGCTGACGGCTCTAATTTGATAAAATGGGATCTGGTGGAATGCGCAAGCCATGGCAACGGCGGCTCCTTCCATGTTCTCCAAACCGGCTTGATAATCGCGCCATAGATCCTCGGCTCTTTCTTGCGAGCTGGTTACGGTTGACACGGTAATGGCTGGCGCGGCGGGTTCGGCTTGATCAAGAATTGGAAGCTTGTATCGGCATCCCAACGTCCCTTTGGCAAGGGGCAGCATGGGGAGATTCATGGCGTCCAGATTGTGCCATTGACCTCCGCTATTGTGGCCCAGATCGGCGAAACAGTCTTCATTAACCTGTACAATGTCACCGGGTTCTAAATGGGCTTGGGTAAAGGCTCCGGCAATCCCCAATAACAGGACTCGGGTGGGCTGGACTCGTGGAATGAGGGATGCAGCGGTCAGTGCGGCGGCTGCGGGACCAATGCCGCATAAGGCCCATACCTGGCCATTAGCCTTAGCTGTGCTAAAGGGCGATGTCGTGGGCAATGTGTCGCCTAATGGGGCGTCGTGGGTTAAAATACGCCATTCAATGGGGCTTGGAACAAGTAACAGGGTGGTCATTCCGGTGGGGCCTCCAGGGGCAGGATAATGGTGAAGGTTGTACCCTTGCCGACCTGGCTTTCCACTTTCATGCCGCCATTGTGGAGTTCTGCAATGCGCTGGGCGGTGGCAAGGCCAAGGCCCGTGCCGCCCCGTTTGGTGGAGTAGAAAACCTTGAATATGTTCTTCAGCTCTTCCGCAGAAATGCCAGGGCCTTCGTCGCGAATGGCGACGAGAGCTTTATCGCCGCCTGCCTTTCTGGTGGTGATTTCCAAGATTTGGCCGGGCAATAACACATGAACCGCATTTTGGATGATATTCATCAGGGCCTGCTTTATCTGGCCTTCATCAAGAGGAACTTGGGGGAGGTTGTCTGCAAGTCGCGTTTCCAGGCGTATGCCGCTCTTATCTATCTCCGGTCCCAGGAATTGGAGTGTGTTGGAAACCAGCTCATTCAGATCGGTGGGTCTGGTCTGTAATTTGGTGGGCCTGGCGTAGGCTAGAAAGGAGGAGACCATTTTTTCGAGGCGCAGGATCTCATTGCGAGCGCCGTCCAGCATTTCCTGTAGGTCTTCGGTGTGATCCATGCCCATTTCTTCCAGCTCTTCTTGGATGAGCTGAACATTCATGTTCATTGAATTTAGTGGGTTGCGAATCTCATGAGCAAGACCGCTCGCCAGAGTGCCCACATAGGCCAGACGATCCGCTTTGCGAGCGCGATCCTGAAGAACCTGGTTCCTCTTATAGGACCAGATGACATAGGCGAGGCCCATGCCCAATAACCCCAACGAAATTAAAATGGCGACCCGTAATTGGCTGTTCAAACCCTGCCTCAGGTCCTCAACTTCCTGCCGAATGGCGTTTTCGTTGTACTCAAGAGCCAGTCGATTGTCGGGGTCCATGCCGCTGATTCGCTGTTGGAGCGGGGCCATTTTCACGGACGAGGCCAGGCCGGGCAACTCGGTTTCCGGGTTCATCGGCTGAGGCTTGGGGTATACGGGCCTTACCTGGCGAAATTCTGAACGAATGGCCTCTCTGTGAACCACTTTGCCCTGTTTGTCCAGGACCACCACGGCCTGGAAGTAGGTGTATTTACGCAGTTGGGGCGCTAATCGGCGCGATAGGTTCATGGCGCCGACGTCAGGGGCTGTAATATCCTGGTTCACTAGCTGCTGAGCTTCGTTGAGCCCTTCAATGAGCCTTTCGGTCACCATTTTCTCCGAAAGTATGCGGAAACCCATATATCCAAAAACAGCCAGATTGACCAGCACCAACAGGCTAAACGTCAAAATGGCAATAATCATGGATCGGGTCATGCTGAAATGGCTCGCTCTGTAAAAGAATGATCCGGAAGAACCGGCCTGATTTGGCGGATCTAAAGCGATAGGCTTCATGATTCCACCTTTTCAGGTACTGATTCTTTAGCAAAACCCAAGCCAATTTCTGTTGCGCTGAAATTCAAGGAACAGCAGCCTTCAAGATAGGAGAATTGGCCTGAGGAAACCTTCAGGATTCTATATTCTCCATGGCTCTTTCTTCTTCTACGGTTGCGGCGGTCCATTCCCTGTCCTCCAACCAGAGGAGTAGTTCTCCGGCGGGAACCGGTTGATTGATGATGGCGCCCTGTAAAAAGTCGCAGCCGATTTCCGTGAGCTTCTTATAGGAGAACGAAGAGCTGACGCCTTCGGCCAAGACGTTAAGACCCAGGTTGTGGCCCAGATCCACCATGGATTTTACGATGGCGAGGTCGTTGGTGTTGTTCTCCATTTCTCCGACAAAGGATTGGTCGATCTTGATTTCTTGGGCTGGCAAGGTTTTCAGATAGGCGAGGGAAGAGTAGCCAGTTCCAAAATTGTCGATGGAAACATTCATGCCCAGGTCCACGATGCGTTGCATGATGGTAATGGCCTGCTCGGGATCTTCCATGACGCCTTTCTCCGAAACTTCAAAAGCGAGACGGTTCATGGGCATTTTGCTTGCGGTCATGATCTCTTTAATGGTTTGGGGAAGATGCATGTTTTGCAGGTCGTTGGCTGTCAGGTTTACGGAGACAAACAGGTCGTAGCCCTTTTCTCGCCAGAGCGCCCATTGCTTGGGTATCTGGTTGAGAACCCAAGCGGTAAGGTCTTTTATCACGCCGCATCTTTCTGCAAGGGGAATAAACTCGCTTGGGGGCACGAAGCCGTGATCCGGGTGTGGCCAGCGAATGAGGGCTTCGGCGCCAATCACTTTTTTCTTGCGCAGATCGATGATGGGCTGAAAGTACAGAATGAGGATATTGTTGGTAATGGCCTTGCGCAAATCCGAGAGGAGCATGAGCCGTTGAGGGCTGAACGAGTTCATGGTCTCGCTGTAGAACTTGACGCCCTGTTCCTTTTTGGCGTGGACCAGAGTCATGTCGGCATGGCGCATGAGCATGTCGATATTGCTTCCGTGGTCGGGGTAGATGACAATGCCTTGATTGATATTGACTTCAATATTGAACCCTTCCAGCTCGAAATGAGGCTCGAAGGCTTTTTGGGTGGCCCGCGCCAGCTTGATGGTCTGGTTTTTTGATCGGATCTCCGGCAGTAAAATGGCGAATTCTTCATCACCCTGGCAGAAAACCATGCCGTGATTTTCAAAAGCGGCTTCCAGTCGGTCGGAGACCATGCGGATTAACCGGTCCCCATTTTGATAGCCCAGGGTGTCGATAACCTCGCGAAACCGATCCAGGCCCAGGAAAAACAAGGCAAAGCGCGTATTGGTGTCCCGTGCTTTGTCGATGGCTTCCTTCAGGCTTATTTGGAGTTGGTTGCGATTGGCGAGTCCGGTGAGCGAGTCGTGATGAATGAGGTGATGGAGCCGCTCTTCCGATTCCCGACGCTGACTGATTTCGGTTTGAAGCAACTGAACCTGACGGCGGGCCTCTTCGTGAAGGGTCCACTTCCTGGTGAGCGATAAGGCCATTTGCTTTACAGCGATGCTGTCAAAAGGTTTGGTAAGAAATAACAGGCGGTCCGTGGTGCCCAGTTTATCTAGTATCTCTTCAAAGGAGTAGTCTGAATAGGCTGTACAGATGATGATTTCCACATTGGGATAATCTTTCCAAACCCGTGAAATGGTTTCAATGCCGTCAATGCCGGGAGGCATGCGGACGTCCATGAAAATGAGAGCGTAGGGGTGGTCCTCTTCATGGGCCTTTGCGATGAGTTCTATGGCCTCAAGGCCCTGGTAAGCGGAGTCAATTTCGTATTCAACCTGAATCAGGCCGTCGTCTTCATCTTCATCATCGTCGTCATCGAAATCGGCAAAAAGCTGATCTTCGATGGCGGACAGGTGGGATGCTTCCTTCTTCCTCTTTGGCGGCCCCAATATCTTGCGGAAATCGCTGTGAATATCAATATTGTCGTCAACGACGAGAATTCGTCGGTTTAATGAAATCATACTTAACACCCTAATTTCTGAGCTGTGGGGCAAAGGTCGGCTTATTGCGCCAGTATCTGGCTGCAATAGTTAAACTGCTTCGCTTAAAGGTATTGATACACTGCATTCGGGTCATCTCATGGGGGACAGGCATGAAAAGAAGCGAATTTGAGCCTGCATGTACAGACTGATCAATGGATGAGAGAATCCCCTCATTTTTTGCTCTTTCACCACGGGTTTTAAGACTTATTGTAAAGCAGACCGCCACGTGTCGGTCATTGCTTGAGTTGGATACAGAGTAGCTGTCGTCCCCCTCACATCTAAAATATTGATTACCCTGCACCATAACATTCACATTCAATTCCCTTTCTGATATTTGTTAGAAAAGGGCTAGGAGTCAGAAACAGATGACATACCTACCTGAGGTTACCATCTCCTTTTTTATCATTATCGCACATGTTTCGCAAGTATATATGCTTTTCTATTCGGATTCCTTGGTTCAGCTCGCGTAAATTCAGGTGAGTGGCAATAAAAGCCGCCTTTTTCTTTAGGCGTGGGTCAAATATGAGTCAATAGACACTTCCCGGCTTTCTTCTTTAGCTGCCTTTTGGTACAATACGCATGATAGTTTCCCCCGGTTTTTCTAAATAGCTGGAAAAACTATTTGAAAACTCAGTTCCTCAGAATTGATCTTGGTAAAATTGGGCTTCCAATGGAATGCCGGATTGAGAGGTGCCTGGCCCCGCTCATGTCTCATGATTTTAAAAATATTGGAAGATACCTCATCGAAGATGTGCTCGGAGAGGGCGCCATGGGCCGGGTATTCAAGGGCTATGACCCCAACCTGGAACGCCCGGTTGCCATTAAGACGATGCGAACGGGCAAGATTCAGGATCCCGAGGACTTAACCGAATTTAAAGAACGTTTTTTTCACGAATCCAAAGTGAGCGGACGGCTGAATCATCCCAATATTGTGAGCGTTTACGACTCCGGTCTTCACGGAAATGAGCCTTTTCTGGTTATGGAGTTCATTGACGGAGCGCCTCTGGACACCTTTATCAGGCGCAATTACGCCGCGAGTTATCACCATCTGGTCACCATCTTAAAGCAGACTGCGGCCGGTTTGGACTACGCCCACGAAGAGGAAGTGGTTCACCGGGACATCAAGCCGGGGAACATTCTTGTAAGCAAACGTCGCGTGAATCAGTTTCGGGCCAAAATCGTGGATTTTGGCCTGGCCCGCCTCAACGATTCAAAAATGACCCAAACCGGTTTCTTCCTGGGAACGCCCAGTTACGCCAGCCCGGAGCAGATCATTAACGGCAAGGTGGATTCCCGGTCAGACATCTTTTCTCTGGGAACCGTTGCCTATGAGATGCTTACAGGCTCCTTGCCCTTTAACGCCGACAGCCTCCACGCTATTTTGTTTCAGGTAGCCAACGCCAATCCCAATCTCGATTTCTCCGCTCTAGCGGCCTACTTTGATATTGAGGCGATCGAGCGGGTGTTCCGCACGGTCTTCCAAAAAGAGCCGGGCAACAGGTATCAGACTGCTTTGGAATTTGTGGCGGCGTTGGAACCGCTGCTGCCCAATATCGGTTCTATGGATCGCAAGGAAATGGACGGCAAGAAGTCCGATTCCAAAAAGCCCAAGTCGCTGAAGATTGAGAAGATCCCAGAGAAAATGGACGACAAAACCCGGCTATTGGAGCAAACCCGTTTCCAATTCCGTCAGGCCTACCATGCTCGAAACCTCTCTTCGGCCCGTTATTGCCTGATAGAGCTGCAAAAATTGGCGGTCGATGTCTCGGAAGAGGAAGGCCTCCTTCGAACCCTTGAAGAGGAGCTGGCCAATTCTAAAGATAAAGAGCTGCAGATTGCCAAGGCCCGCTCTGCTTTCAAGCTGGCGCTCAAAACGCGGAACCTTTCCAGCATTCGATATTGCTTGCAGGAATTGAAGGGTTTGGGGGCCGAAACAGACGATGAGAGCCGGCATCTCGACCATTTGGAAAAGACGCTTGCGGCTGAGGCGGAAAGCAGGGAGCGCGAGGCCCAGCGCTATCAGGAAATCAAGAAACACCGCGAGCTGTTTAAGGAAGCGAAGCAGGCCAAGAACATGAATGCCTGTCGCAGAGAGCTGGCTGCTCTGGAAAAATTGAATGCGGATGTGGCTGTTGAACAAAAGTTCATGGACAAAATGGCCAAAAAAGAGGAAGAGAAACGCCAGCAAAGAGAGAGTTGGATCAAGAAAGTGCGGGTACAGTTCCGCCACGCTCTTGAGGAAAAGCATGTGGAGCGCTGCCGTCAGT
>JBNKOV010000003.1:0-32305 GCA_050294955.1 Holophagae bacterium | reverse complement strand
ACCAAACTGGAACGAGTAGGGCACTACGAGATCTACCGTTTGCGTGGCAAGTTGTTGCCTGTTATTCGTCTGGCTGACATTCTACAGTTGAAGCGAACTTTTTTAGACAAAGACGGAAATGTACGGGAGGATCGCCGTCAGAATCTGGCGGATCGACGAAGCGGGAAAAAGGCTTCTGACGCTGAATTGGCCAGGCGGGTTGGAGAAGAGCGCCGGCAGGGTTCAGGAAAAACACAATATATTGTTGTGCTGCGCGTTGGTGTTAACCAATATGGCTTGCTAGTAGACAAGATCAACGATGTGGAAGAGGTTGTTGTAAAGCCACTAAGTTCCTTTATCAAAAGCATTAAATGTTTTCACGGAACCACCATTCTTGGGGATGGTCGAGTCATTATGATCATGGATTGCAATGGTATTTCCAACATGGCGAATCTAAAATTTGACACTCTCCAGGATCTTTCTGATTCTGACTCACTTCACTCACACGCCGAACACCATGAATCTCAGTCGTTCCTTATTTTTAACAACAATCCAGAGGAAGCTTTTGCATTGCCCTTATCATTCATCACACGCATCGAAAAGGTTGAGGTCTCCGATATTGAGAAAATGGGCGATGAAGAACTTATTCAGGTTGGCGGAAAGAACGTCCCACTTTTCCGGTTGGAGAAGAAAATCCAGTGTAAGGAAGGAGTGATCAATGAGGATGGGCAGTTTTATCTCCTCATTCCCAATATGGTGCGGTCCCCCTATGCCATTGTTGCAACAAGGGTTCAGGATGTGGTTTCAACCACTGTTGATGTTCAGACTAACGTGATGAAGCAGGAAGGGGTTCTGGGCACCTCAATAATAAATGAAAAGCTCACGCTGATGTTGGATATTTATGGCCTCTTCGGGGAAAAACGACATACAGATTTTATGAATCATGATGTGAGCCATAAAATTCTTTTGGCGGAAGATACCCCGTTTTTCCGAACTATGATTCGTGCTTATCTTCAAGAGCATGGATTGGAAGTTATTGACGCTGTTAACGGTTTGGAGGCATGGGAACTACTGGAAGAGGGAAATGAGGTAGATCTAGTCCTTAGCGATATCGAAATGCCTATTATGAATGGTTACGAGCTGGTGCATAAGATAAAAACCTCAGAAAAGTTCAACCATCTTCCCGTCATGGCCATTACTGCCCTGGATAATCCCCAGGCAATGGCAGAAGGGAAACAGGCCGGATTTGACGCCTATCAGGTTAAACTGGACCGCAACGAATTGATAAAAACTATTGATGAATTACTCAGCTATGCCGCCCAACATCCCAGATAGGAGTCCGAAATGGAAAAACAGTTTATGACCTTCAAGCTTGCAGATGGAATTTATGGGATCAATATTCTGGGTATTCGGGAAATCAACTACACAAACAGATTTACACCTGTACCTTTATCCCAGACCCACATCATGGGTTTGCTTAACCTTCGAGGCCAGATTGTAACTATTTGGGACACTGCGGTGCCCCTTGGCTATCCGAACCGGGAAATAACCGAAGAAACGAGTCTCCTTGTCATGAAGACTAATGGCGAGTTGTCGGCGGTGGCGCGGAAACACGGAATTGAGACTCACGAATCTCAAGTAGGTTTGCTTGTAGATCAGATTGGCGATGTTATTAGCTGTGATGAGTCTGATATAGCTCCTGTACCAGCCCATGCGGAGGCTCAGGTTGCCAAGTTTTTGGAAGGCGTTGTAAGGCAAGATGATACCCTAGTAGGGATCGTTAATGTTCCTGAACTACTGAAGTACGAATAGGAGAGCCCCCTTTGCCAATCAAAGTACTCATCGTCGATGATATGGCTACTTATAGGTCCATTATTGCTCGTAGCCTTTCTCAGATTGACAATGTAGAGGTCGTCGGCAAGGTCTCCAACGGGAAAAAGGCCTTGGACTTCCTGGCTCAACATCAGGTGGATCTTATTACCCTTGATGTAGAAATGCCCATCATGGATGGGCTTGCCACACTTCAGGAAATAAGCAACAGGCGGCTAAAAGTTGATGTGGTCATGCTGAGCGGTTTGTCTGAGCAAGCGGCTCAGCTAACCATTAAGTGCCTGGAAATGGGTGCTGTCGATTTTGTGCTTAAACCCCAGACCGCCTCATTTGTCGAGAACCAGAATCAACTCATAGAGCATCTTAAGAATATTGTGGGAAACCTGGGGCGGAAACTATTGTTCAAGTCGTCCCCGGCACGTTTAATCAAGCCTAAACCTGCACCGGCAATACCTAAGGTCCCACGGCGCAAAACAAGACTTGTGCGCCCTAAAGTTGTGATGATTGGGGTGTCAACAGGAGGGCCGAAAGCGCTGGGCGAGGTATTTTCCAATCTCGAAGGGCCTCTTCCATTTCCCATTCTTATTGTTCAACACATGCCTCCCAAGTTTACAGCTTCTCTAGCTGAGAACCTCAATAGAAAAGGCTCTGTACATGTGGTGGAAGGTGTTGACGGGGACGTCCTTAAAAACAACACTGCCTACATAGCTCCAGGTGGTTTTCACATGTATCTTCTTAAAGATGAGGATTTTGGGTTGATCCTTGCCACAAACCGGGAAAAACCTGTGAATTCCTGCCGACCTTCTGTGGACGTACTTTTTGAAAGTGCAGTACCATTCTTTAAAAGAGGCGAAGTGCTTTGCATCGTTATGACAGGTATGGGAAAGGACGGTGCTGAGGGCGCAAGGGTCCTTTCCAAAGCCGGCGCCTATGTTATCAGTCAATCCGAGCAGAGTTGCACCATTTATGGGATGCCAAAAAGTGTTGAAGACTTAGGAATTCAAGATGAAGTGCTGGACTTGAAGGATATTGCCCCTTTCATTATGAAATCGGGAAAGATTGGCGCTCTTTCCCGATAGTTCTTTGGCGGCAGACCTCTTGGCATTCTTAGAGAATTATCATCTTACTTTCTTGGGTTTCAACGCCTCCGGTTTCCGGAATTTGCTGGTCCTCAGTCTTGTACAAACCTCTATCATTTCTTAATAAGAGCGCAGCCGACCATGCTGCCCACATGAATAAAATGGTGGAAGCTGGCCTGGCGAGATGGACGGTCCCCATGCTTAAGCTGCAGCCGGCAATGCCTCCAATGAGACTCCAGGCTACTCCTCGATTCATTTGGTTCAAATCTTTTGAAAATGCCAATTTGAACAAACCCAATATGCTTCCAAATATCAGGCCAATTACAGCGAGCACACAAATAATTCCCCAATTAAGGGCATAAAGGATGTAGGCGTTGTCTATAGAAACCTGATCCCCAACTTGTGGTAGGTTCATGAATCCATATCCTAGCAATGGTTTTTCTTGAATAACTGTTGCGTAATTGGTTATCAAGTCCTTTCTGTAGATGGCGGTTTCCTGCTCAGCAGTTTTTGCTGTCGCTCTGGTTACGCTCAAATAATCATTGATCTTCACAGAGAGGGGCATGCTTAGAAAGAAAATGGCGACGCCGCAAATGGTAAATAACGTCAGGCGGTATCGGGATTGACCCATCAAGTAAATGGTTACCGCGATAAAGGCGCCCAAAAATGGACCCCGGCTCATTGTCATAAACAAACCCAGAATACACAGCGCCCAGATTGCAATGCCTTTCCACATGGGTTTTATCTGTCTGTGCCATACAAGCCAGAATGTAGTGGGCATGGCAAAACCAAAAATGATGCCGGCGGCAATGGGGTGAACAAAGGGGCCTTGGGCTCTGAAAAACCCCCACCTGGGAATGACAATAATATTGGACCTTTCATAAAAATAGGGCCAGAAATCTCGAAGCCATAAAAAATGATTGAAGCCCATACGGAAGGTGTAGACATTGTAAATGGCGATCAGGGCGAGGCAGGATACAAATATTTTGGCTAAAGAAATTTCCTTCTTTTCATTGGTTATTATATGTTTAGTGGCCATGTAGGGACCGAGATACACCAGGCAATTGAGAAAGGTGGTTTGCCGAGCAGATTCAAATCCGGTTGTAGTAAATTCGCTCAAACCAATGGTAAGGATAAAGAGGTAGACAAAATAGTCCAACCAATGCCTGTCTCGGGTCATCGCTTGGAGAACGTTTTTGTGCAGTATAAGAGGTAGGAAGGCGGTCAGATAAAAATTCATAGGTGGGATGCCCGGTCCATCCAATTTGAGGTAATTGGGAATAAACAACATCACAGGAAGCCACCAATACAGGAATGCAAAGCTGTAGCCGCGCCATTTCATGAGAAATATTGTGATTATCGTTGGAACCATTAAAAGAACAAACATGAATTTCTACAACCAATGGGAAAGGTCTCGATTTATGAGTTTGGATAAATGAGCTACATCATCTCGAAATAAATCCCTTAGTAGGGGTTCTACTTGCGAAAAATCTGGCTTGGAGGTTTTATCCATTAAGGGTTTTGCGCTATTTTTTATAAAAGAAGGGACATATTTTTTGGTATTTCGCCAGAAGGAAGATTGGCGAAACCTTTCCACAGTTTTAGAGCGAGGCATGCGATAGGCGTTGTGAGCAGTTTTAAGGTCAAATTCTACATTGGGGTCCGCACCTATGAATTTCAGAATTTGAATTAAAATGGTTTTGTTGTCTTTTAGGAAATCTTCGTAGAGAAAGATTGAGACCTGGCTCTTGTCGAATGTATTCAGCCAGTTTTCCACCTGAGGCGTATACAAACCTACTCTGATATACTCTCTAAAAAAGGGCTCATTTTCTTTGGCTTGAACTAAAATAGTCTTTAAGTCCTTGCATTGAATTCCTAATCGACAGTCCATAAGGTAATGCGATATGGCTCGTTTTATAGGGTTCCGAAGGATTATGATAATCCGTGCATCGGGTTTGTAGGCTTTTAAACGTTTGGCTGCATTGGGATAAAATAAATAAGAAGGACTGAAATCGCCTGCGTGCTTTTCTGATGACATTTCTTCATAAACGGCCTCATATTCCTCAGAAGTGGTTACATAGGAACGATTATAATAGGCCTGAGCAACCTCTGGATAAGAAAAAAAATGAGATTCCTTTGGAGTGCGAGGGACAAAAATATCCGGATGCTGACCCAAATAGGCCCACAGAGAGGAAGTCGCGGACTTTGGCGCGCCTACTACAAAGAAATCAGGGCCTTTCTCTGACATTTCATCTCCTTAGTCTCCAGCCGACGCGCCATTGTACCAGACTTAAATCAATATTACAGTCATATATTGGATTCCCAGAATGTTTAAGAATCGGTACGGGCATCCAAGATATTGCGAATCTGGCCAACCAACTCTTTGGGAGAAAAGGGCTTTCTCAGATAGCTACTCGGTTCCCAGAGTTTGACGGTTTCCCTGTTTATAATTTCACTATAGCCAGTTATAAAAATTATTGGAAGATCGGATCGGATCTGACGGATTTTTCGAACCAATTCAGAGCCCATCATTTCTGGCATGATCTGGTCGGTTACTAGAACGTCAAATTTGTCTGGCGCAGTAGTAAAAACTTTTAGTGCTTGAACGGGAGATGTGTAGAAGGATGTTTTATATCCAAGCCTTTCAAGGACAAGCGCCGCCATTTTACTGATCTCTGGCTCATCGTCCACAAAGAGAACGCGATCACTGCCCAATGGAGCAGCATTCAGCACCTCTTCTTTTGTCTCTTTTCCCTTTAGAATTTCTGGTAGGTCTATAGTCACATTGGAGCCAATGTTAATCCGACTGGAAACTGAGATAGTGCCGCCGAAGGAGGTAACAATGCCGTGGACCACGGATAATCCCAGCCCAGTTCCTTCATTAACCGGTTTGGTGGTAAAAAACGGATCAAATATCCGTTCTAGGGTTTGTTCGTTCATGCCGGAGCCGGTATCAGATATTGTAAGCCTGATGAGATTTTTATCTTCCAGAGTTTGATTGTGGTGCTCTTCTCGCCTCATTTTTTTCAGGGTTACGGTCAGATCACCACCTTTTTCTCCCATCGCATGGTAGGCATTAGTGCAAAGGTTCATGACAATCTGGTGGAGCTGTGTGGGATCAGCAAGCACAAAACCGATTCCCTCTTCCAAGTCATCCTTTATTTGAATGGTAGATGGGAGAGTTGCTGCGATTAGCTTGAGGGCTTCTTCTACTACTTCCCGTATATCGACGGGTCCTTTCTCAACGTCTTTTTGCCTGCTAAAGGTTAAAATCTGTTGAACCAGGTCCCGAGCTCTACTGGCGGCTTTCAGGAGCTCCTCCTGGTATCCCACAATAGAGGATTCTGGAGGAGCGTCATCTCGGGATAGTTGGGCGCACCATATAATTCCCGTTAGGATATTATTGAAATCATGAGCGATGCCTCCTGCCAGTGTGCCTATTGCTTCCATTTTCTGAGCATGCATCAACTGCTTTTCTAAAGCGCGGACCTTGGTTATATCTTCTCCGGACCGCAGAACTCCCTGGATTTTCCCATTCTGATCGCGCATTCTCTTATTGTGCCATGCAATTAGCTTTCTTTGGCCCTTGGAAGTTATGACCTCGTTTTCGGTATATTCGTCAACTTCCCGCTGATCAGACATCATTAGCCTTACTTTTTCTCGGGCGGCTTCTCTCTCCTCTTTTGGCAAAAAAACATCAACCCATGCTTGGCCCAGAATTTCCTCTTCTTTGTAGCCCAACACCAGGCATCCCTTTTGATTAATGAGCGTTACTATTCCTTTTGTGTTGACGGCGACAATAATCACTTCGACTACATCGAGATAGCGCTGAGCATTGTCACGCTCTCGCATTAGCTCCTTCATGGTGTGCTTGTGGTCATCAACCTCTGCTTCCAGGTCACGTGTACGATCAGCGATTCGATCTTCAAGATGATGATTGGCCTCTTCAAGCTCCTTATAGGCACTTGCAACTTTTTCAACCATGAGGTTAAATGAGTTCGCCAATCGACCTACCTCATCCTCGGTTTTGACATCTGCCCTGCTGGTTAAATCCCCGCTGGAAATTCGGCTTGCAGCATCAACAACCATGCTCAATGGCCTGGTAATAATAAAACTAAGCCATGATGCTAATAGATGAGCCAGAAAAAAAATGACAACACTGATAAGAGCTATCACCTTCCTGCTGAAGTTGACTTCGGATCTCAAACGAGAGAATGAAAAACCAAGATAGAGTTCGCCAATCCTGTTGTCTTGAAGAATCATTGTCTCCTTGATCATTAGGATGTCTTTGGTTTGAGTTAACTCCTTCCCATTTTCAAAAACAGTCCGAAATCTGTGTTCCTCAGCTTTTTTTAGATTGCTAGATACGAAAATTTCACCATTTTCCTTTGCAGCAACAATAAATAATAAGTCATCGTCCTTGCGCGCAGAAGTAATGATGGTATCCGCATCCGTCTCCAACTCAAATAAAACGGCTGCGGCCATTGATGATGAGATCATCTCTGAAGTGGTTCTTGCTTTGTCGTGAAGGGCCTTTACGGCCTGCTTTTCGAGCTGGTTGGGGAAAAATAAGTAGATAAATAAACATACAGAACCAGTAAGAAGGGAGATAATTGATAGGAGTTTGGCTCTAATGGAGGGAAATAAGTTGATTTTTGGTCTATTCATTACTTTATAACCCTCGCTAATTTAAGAACATAAACTGGATAATCGGCGCCCTCGCTTCGGGCTGCAGTTAAATTGATAACCATTTGAGTATGTTCGCCCTTTAAATCAAAGCCTACGGCTATACCCTCTGATACATAAGCCGCGATTCCAGTAAATGTGCGGATCTTGTGCCTTCGTGCTATGTTCGCAATTTCCTTAATGTTTATAGCTCGGAGTGAAGTAATGTATAGAACATTTACATCCGTATTCATGATGTCTTCTTCCAGTAGCTTCGGATCTGTTGCTTCTATTGGAAAAATCATGATTGACTGTTCACTGTTCTCATTTGAATTTTTTCTTTTTAGCACTTCGATTATTTTTTCTTTATTCAGAAATGACGCCCTGTTCTTGCTTTGGAAGATTACTCCAACTCTTAAACTTGGTCCGATATCCTTTTTTGCATTGCGATCCAGGCTGATAATCTTCCAAATCATGGGCAAATGTACTTCGACTGGCGTATCGGGGTGCTCGTCTTGAGCTTGAAGACAAGGCATTGCTAAGAAAAAGATGAGAATGACGAATTTCATGGATAACCCATATGTTTAAAGACGCCAGAGGTTGTTCAAGCTAGAGGCCTTTCTGTATTAAAACCTTGCTGAGCATGGGTAAACCTTCAAGGCCATTGGTATTACAAGTAGTTGTTTTGACTGGATTTTAAGAACTGTTTGGGAAGTTGAACCGTGTTTTCATGAGTTCGGATTTAGAGAGAATGGGGGCTAACCTTTTCTCCATCATCACAGTATAGCGATATTTTTCATGAATTTCAGGAAATAAGCGATTTGGTTTCTCAACTTTGACTTCGTTTCCCTCTTTTTAGTAACGTTCCGAAGGTCAATAAATGCCAAGTGAAGATCATGAATTTTTAAGCCAGCCATGACTAATGGTCTGTTTAAACCATTTTAGGCGTTGATTTTCGCAATTTTCATGGAGAGCACCATCCCAGTCTCGGCATCTATTTTTATTTGTTTGTGCTTTCGATCGCCAGGCCCAATACTTACGGTTCCTGATTCGGGTTGCCAATCGAAACCGTAGACAACAAGCCAGAACTTTCCGTCATCAATGAGTTCAACTTCTTCAAGGAGAACTTCTTTTAACGAGTTGGCTTCGTATACGTTCTTGAAGTATTGGCCTGCCAGCTCAACTGCTTTGGCTCCGTCAATCATTCTACATCTCCCAAAGATTCAAAATCTTTTCCAAAGCGATGCGGCCCGCTCATTTGCTTCTGCCATGATAGCCGCCTCTTCGAGGACGGTCAATACGCCATCTCGCATTAGGATACGACCACCGGCGATGGTTGTGTTTACTTTTGTCTGGGAAAGGCCGAACACGAGATGCCCGGCCATATTTCCCTCATGCAGCGGCGTATGAGGTGTGTAGTCGTAGATTAAAATATCTGCAGGACGACCTGGTTTAAGCACCCCTGGCGCGTTTGGCCAAAAGCGAGCTGCGATTGCAGGATTGTTATTAACTAATAACTGTACCGTTTCCATAAATCCGCTTGATGGATTTCGGTCGATCCATTTTCGGATCCAAAGGCATGATCTCAATTCTTCCAACATGTTGCAAGTCATGGCGTCTGTTCCCAATCCGGTAAGAATTCCTGCTTTTAAAAAATCAGGCATATTCATTACGCCTACAGCATTGTTTAGATTGGACTGGGGTTGATGGGTGACAATGGTCCTCGTTTTTACGAGCAATTCCATTTCTGCTTCATTTAAATGCACGCAATGTGCGCAAATCGTTTGAGGGCCAAGTACCCCTGCTCGGTCCAGCCGTTGAATAACCCGCATTCCATGTTTTTCCAGGCACTGATTTTGATCTGCGACATCTTCTGCCGCATGGATGTGGAAACCAACTCCTGCCTCAACTGCATTCCTCGCTTTTCTCAGGGTTTGATTGGAAAGAGTAAAAGAGGCGTGGAGCCCGAATAAGGCCTTTAATCGATGATCCGATCGTTTTTGGGTATATTGAATGAACTCAACATTTTCCTCAATACCCTGTCTTGCAATACCTGTTCCTTCTCTATCGGATACTTCGTAACATAAAGAAGCTCTCAGACCGGATTTTTCTACTGCCTTTGCTATGGTTTTTAGAGAGCCTGTGAGAGCGTAAGGGCTGGAATGATGATCAATGATAGTGGTCGTTCCGTGGCGAATACATTGAATGCATGCAGCCAAAGCACTAAAATAACAGTCCTCCAGAGTAAGTTTCTTGTCTAAGCGCCACCATAGATTTTCAAGAATTTCCACAAAGTTGGATGCTGGTTTTGCCTTATTCAGGCCGACCACCAAACTACTGTAGAAATGCATATGAACATTTATCCATCCAGGCGTCACGACCCGGCTTCCAGCATCGATAACTTCTTTAAATTCGGATTCATCGAAGTGGGAAGCGGGTTCTATTTTTTCAATGACTCCATTTCTTACAGAAATGGCATGATCGTTTAGAACTCGGCTTTCATCCATAGTAAGAATGATTCCGCCCTTGATTAATAAATCGCCCATTTATCACTCCTTAGGCGTGACGGTCGCCTCAAGATTAGGCCCGGGTATTTAGAATGTTGAGGGAAAGTTCCCTCGTCGAATACCAGTTCTCCATGGATCCAGACTTTGTGAATGCCCTTGGGATGGATTTCTGGTTTTTCATAATCATTCATTTCTCGAACATTTTCCCAATCGAACAATGTTAGTGATGCATCTGCCCCCAGCCTCAAAACGGGGCTCTCTAGGCCTAGAAATTCGCAGGGCAAAACGCTCATTCTCCAGATAATTTCCTTAAGCTGAATGCCCAATTCCCGGGCCATGCGAAGCGCTTTGGGAAATGCTCCAAGAGATCTGGGGTGAGGCTTTTTACCAGGACCTGGCATCAATCCACCAGTGCAAATGGCCATATCCTTTCTGCGGAATAGTCTTTCAGATACCAGCTCAGAGCCGTAATGAGATATGATGGTGATGTCCATATTGTTTTCAAGAAAAAAGTTGAATACAGTCTCATAAGCTGGAAAAGATTGCAAATCAGGGGAATTAGCTGCCCGCGCGACATCTCCTAATCTCTTGCCCAAAAACTGAGGCGAATTGGGCGCCCCAGCAATTTGGATGCCTTCCAGCCCCCCGCAAAATCCAATGAAGTTGTCCCAGCTGGTTGTGTCGCCAACAATTAACTCATACATGCGTTTTCGAGAAGCGGGGTCCTTTAGCGCTGCTTTGAATTGTTCTCGGGATCCTGCTCTGAATTCAGGCGGGAAACAAGCATCACCTGTTGTGCTGCCTGCTGTATAAGGATAAAGGTTTCCCATAAGCTTGATTTGGTGGCCTGCATCGGATAATCGTTCTTCAAGCTTTCCAATTTTTTGGTAATTTTTTTTACCTGCAATTTTTGAGTGCTCGTTGCAATACGCGGTTTTGGTTTCAACACAGGCTCTTAGGCATTCTTCTAGAGATGGAAGAATAAGGTCACTCTCTGAACGTAAATGGGGAAAAGGGCAGCAGGCGCTACGGATTGATAAGCTCGGAGAAGTTCAGCAATTTCCAAACTATCGGAATATACTGCTGGGTTGTAGACTAAACCGGTTGAAAAACCGAGAGTTGATGGCGCCTCTTTTTTCACAAGGTCTGCCATTTGTCTTAGTTCATCGGGCGTTGCTTTTCTCGGAGCATTTCCCATAATGGTTCGGCGAACTGCACTATGGCCCAGGTAAAACCCTACATCTGTAAGCGATTTGCCTTGATGCCAGCTGTAAAATTCCTCCATGGTAGACCAGGTCCATGGGGAGCCGGTGTCTCCGTCTAAAGGCCTTAATTGTTCTGCATAAGCTTTTCGTTGGTGGGGGAGGACGGGGGCAGGCGAAAAACCATCCACACCGCAAAGTCTTTTTACAACGCCAGCTCTAAGGGCCATTTCACAGGCTATAGGAATGCCGTATCGGCTCAGTTTCACTCCACCCAGAGCGCCATGATTGTGAGTGTCTACAAACCCAGGCGCCACTGTCATTCCAGCAGCATTGTAAACACGAGCAGTTTTTTTATCTGAATGGGAAACTGAGCCAAGACTCTTGACGTGAGAGCCTTCTATCAAAATATCTCCACAAAAGGGGTCTGTTTTACCGTCTCCTGGGACAATAAGAGCGTCTTGAATGCATTGTCTGCTCATGGCTGCTCCCGGTCATTCTAAAAACACATTTGATTATAGCTGACCTGAGCACTTTGAGGTTGTGACTTTTCTAGATCTTTTAAACTGGACTAATCGAAAGCGATTCGCACAACGACCTGAAAGTCTTTGTGCGAATCGTTTCACCCTGACTTCAACTTCTGGAGAACAAATAGGACCGATCCAATCCGGAGCCATCGGAAAACGGTGAAAAGACCGGTCCTTGGTCAATTTTCAAGCATAGAAGGGCAACAGTGATTTTTCAATATTTCAGGACCTTTCCACTCGATACCGATGCTAAAGTGACCCACATTCAAATGCCATTTGTAATGCAGGCCACTTTACCCCGACTTCAATCTTGTGGTTTTTTTGCTATTTAACCCTCCTGGCCAAGGCGGACCATATGATCACCTTGTCTTTGGGTTTATGTAACAGCAGGGATCATGCCACTTTTAAAAAGAAATCGGATCGATAAGGTGGATGGCGGTGGTGGTTTTGTTTTAACATTCTGTAAGGATTGTGGTTGTGGTCACGTTTGTAGCGGTGTTAATTGATGATTTGATCTTTTTGAGGCTTAGTGGGGCCAAAACAAAAACAGAAACTTGTTGGGATACAATTGAATAAATGCAATAGCTATCTCGTTAAAATAGAGTGGATTAGGGTGTAACTAGAGAGGGTGACCGTATCTGTGACAGTTACCTCAAGGTGAATGTGCCAGTGAAAATCATGAGTTTTCTTTGGTTCACTCTTTGAATTTGCGGCTGGATAATAGCTTGTTTTGGGTTAAAATACATCTTGTTGCTAGTACTTTGGAGGGCAAAATGTCCGGTGATGAGAATCTTGTAGCTAAAGACACCACGCTCCAATTTATACGAATGGCCATTCGAAGCCGAAACCTTTCCCGCCTTAAGGAGGGTATGCAAAAACCCTGGTCATTGAATATCATCAAAAATACTGATAAAAATGCCAATCCCTCAGCCGTTTACAACATTTTTTACGAGGCTTTGGAGGGGATGAAAAAAGAGGAGCGCCAAAAGGCTTTTCAATGGACGTGGGATTGTTACCATCCATATATGTCAGATCTTGGCAAAGTTCTCGAAGATTTGGATGGATATCGGAACCAGGGCTTTTTTTAAGGAACTAATTGTTTTACCATGAAATTTTTGATTCGGTTGGCAAATTACTTCACCATGATTTACTCCCGAACTCCCAAGTCATTGCGCTGGGTTTTTTGGGTTGCGTTGCTCTTTTATTTTGTTATGCCTTTTGATCTGTTGCCAGATATGGCCCCTGTGCTGGGACGTTTAGACGATTTTCTCATGATTATCTTTTGGGTTTGGATTTTTGAACGGAGTAAAAACTTTGGGGATTTCTTTAGGCAGGCTCGGCGTGAAAAGCGAAGCCATGACTCTTCTGATCAGGCTTCCGAAGAGGAGAACACTTTTTCTGCCCATGAGGTTCTTGGAGTTGCACCAGGGGCAAAGCCCGTTGAGATCAAATCCGCATATCGTAAATGTTTAAGCATGTATCATCCTGATAAATTTGCACATCTCGGCCCAGAATTTGAGATAATGGCTCGAAAAAAAACAGAGGCTATCATTGCCGCCTATCGCGAGTTAACAGTCTGAACAATCGGAGGGCACCCTAAGGGTTACCCTGGTGCCTACACCTTTTTCACTGTCGATGTCAATTTCCGAATTCATCATCCTAGAGAAGCGATAGCACAATTCCAAACCCAACCCAGGTCCTTTTGCCTTCCGCCTACCCAGTGGGTTACGGAGGCTGTCAAGGATCTGGCTAATTTCTTCATCTGTCATCCCAATTCCCGTATCTTTTACCACAAAGGTGACCCATTCTCGTTTGCTTTCCTTCGATTCTCTGTAGGTGACCAGCCTTCGGATCATTAAAGTAATTTCTCCATCGCGCGTGAATCGATTGGCGTTGGAAAGTAGATTCATCAAAATCTCAAGAAGCTTGATACGATCTGTTTTTAATACGCCAACATCATGTGGAACTCTCAGTTTAAAGGTGTTGCCGGTTGCCGCGAGCTGGGCTTGGAAATCAGAAAGCATAATTTTTATTTCTTCTAAAACATCGAAGGTTGTGAGGGATAGTTCATTTTGGCCTGCTTCCAGTTTAGAGAGCTCCAGGAGGTTGGTGACAAGTGAAAGTTGGTAAAAAGCAGAGGATTTTATTTTTTCAAGATCCGGTGATATTTGCTCTGTTTTTTCTGAACTCCAGTCTGCTATCTCTTCTTGAATCAATTCTGTATATCCAATTACAGCTGAAAGCGGTGTCCTCAGTTCATGACTCATATTGGCCAGAAAAACTTGTTTTGCCCTATCGGCTTCCAATTTCATTTGCTTGGATGTTTCTTGGAGTCGTCTGTTGGCATCCTTTCGCTCTCTTTGTTGGTTGTATTTTATCAGAGCATAGCATACAAAAATGGTTGAGAATGCGTAGAAAAGGTAAGCGATCCAGGTTCGGTAAAATGGGGGGGTGATGCTTAGGCGAAACTCAGCGTTTTCATTGCTCCAAATTCCATCGTTATTGGCCGCCTTAACTCGAAATACATAGGAGCCTGGAGGCAAATTGGCGTATGTTATTCGCTGAGAGCCCGGTTGGGTCCACTCTTTGTCAAAGGGATCCATCATCACCTTGAATTCATTTTTTTCTGGGAGAGTAAAATCAAGGGCACGGAATTCAAAATGGATAACTTTATCCTGATGATTCAGTTCCAGGTTTGAGTTGTTCCAAAAATTTACATCCTTTCCTAGAGTTGGCACCTGAACCCGTGAAATCGAAACCTTGGGTGGGAAAGAATTGTCCTTAACGTATTTTGGATAGAACGTGTTTAATCCTCCAATTCCACCGAAAAAGATCTCACCTGTGAAGCTCTGATATGCTGCCCCTGGAGAGAATCGGTTGCTTTGAAGACCGTCCAACACATCATAATTCCGAAATGTATGAGTGAATGGATTCATTCGACAAAGTCCCTGGTTTGTGCTGAGCCACAAATCTTCTTTGCCATTGTCAGCAATTGCATAAACCGTGTTGCCTGGAAGACCGCTCTTTTTGGTGTATTGTTGAAAAGTTTGGGCGTCGCGGTTCATTCTGTTCAGACCGCCTGGGGTTCCAATCCATAGAAAGTCCAAGAAACAATGGATATCGTGAATAGTGTTACTACTCAATGACTGTGGGTCCCCAGGATATGCTGTGAAATGCTCAAATACTTCGGATTTGGCCTTATGACGTGACAAACCTTTGTCCTTGGATCCAATCCAAAGGTCGCCCTTTTCATCAATTGTCAATGCTGTTATGTTACGGCCTTTCATTTCATTTTCATCAGTTAGGTCCTCCGGGAAATGAATAAGGTCATTTCCATTGAAGCAGGATAGACCTTTTTCAGTGCCAATCCATAGTTTTGAAGGCCCATCTCTTTGAAGGCAGGTGATCCGCTGGTTTAAAAGGGAGTTGGGTGTTTTCTGTTCCTGGTGGAATGGTTTGAAATTTCCGTTTTCCATTTGGCTTAAGCCTTTTGCTGTTCCAACAATGAGCTTATCTGAGTACCAGGAGAGCGCAGTAACTTCATCATCCGGAAGACTTTCAGGTGTTTTGTCAACATGATGATAGCTTGTTACAGTTTGTTTTAAGTGGTTGATGTAATTTAGGCCGTCTTCGCACCCTACCCACAGATTTTCGCTTGGGTCGGTTATGACAGCGTTCACCGTTTGGTCAGAAAGGCCATAAGGCCCTTTGCCTTTTCTGTAAACCAGGAATTTAGCTGGTTTTCTATCAATCTTCATGAGGCCTTGGCCGCGATCACCAACCCATATAATACTGGTTCGGTCTTGGTATATAGACCTAATGTCATTTAAGTGAGTACCTCCCATCGATTGATGACGCCATTGGAGGAAACTGTCTTTCTCCAAATTGTATCGATTCAAACCATCTCCACCAGTACCTGCCCATAATGTTCCCAGGCCGTCGCGAAACACCACATTTACTCGATTGTCGGATAACCCATTTCTCTCACGGTTTTCCCTCCTGTAAATTATGGGTTCCGGTAGATCTGATCCTTGTCTATGGCGATAGATGCCCTGGTGGGTGCCAACCCAAAGGTCTCGGGTTGAAGGGTCCAGATAAAGAGACGCAATTCTTGTCGCGTTCAAATCAATTTCGGTTGCGTGAAATGGTTGAAAAGGCTCCCAATCCCCTGTGTCCACGTTAAGAATGGCCAGCCCCTGGTTTGAGCCAACCCACAGTTTGCCGTCGTAGTTTTCAGCAATACTCAAAATTTGATTACGCGGATGGATCTGGTTGATTGGTCCAAAACGGAAGTGCGTAAAACTTCCCTGCTTCTCGTTTAAAAGATCTAATCCCCCACCGTCTGTCCCAACCCATAGTCTTGATTGGCTATCTTCAAATAGAGTATTTACATTGCTATGGCTTAAGCTATTTGGGTCTCCAGGATTCCTTGTAAATCGTTGAAAGGTTAATTCTTTGGGATCGAGTCTGTTCAAACCGCCGCCAAAAGCGCCAATCCAAATCATGCCTTCTTTATCTGTTAGCATGCAAAGAATATCATCGCTTGAAATGGAATCAGGATCGGTGTGGTCATGCTGAAAAACAGAAAATCCAACGCCATCATAGCGAGCGAGCCCGTTTTCCGTGCCAACCCAGAGGTAACCCTCCTGATCTTGCACAATTGCAAAGACATTGTCGTTGGGGAGGCCATCGTTGACAGTTAACCGACCAATCAGTGGATTCTCCAATTGAGCGTAGGCTAAAAAGCTACTCAAGAAAAATATAAGGGACCTTAACTTTAAAGCAGATGGCCATTTTTTTGAAGTGGTCGTGTTGAGGTATGTCTGCATGAATTTCTTTAACCTACAGATTAAAATTCTACTCCAACCTTAACATTTTATGAGGGAAAAGAGAACGAGTAGGATTGATAAAATCCATATTCTGTGGTTGCTAAATCTGAGAGTTGGTGTAGGGATAACTGCCCTCAAACCGCCAAAAGACGCAATGTACGGTTCTTTTTGATTGTCCTTTTGAATACAACATATTATAATTCAGTGTTTTATCATATATAGCCCACGAATGGGCACGCATCTAGTAAAATAGCTTTAGGAAGCCGTTGCCAGGGCGTTGTTGTTGGACAAGGGATGAGGAGCAAAAAATGGAGTTTACTCTCAACGGACAAAGGCGAAAATATACAGGAAATCAGGACCGAACATTGCTGGAATACCTTAGGGAAGATGCAGGGATCATTTCGGCGAAGGATGGGTGTTCCGCTCAAGGTAGTTGCGGTTGCTGCATGATTCAGCAGAACGATAAAGCAATGCTTTCCTGCATGTTGCCCATGAAAAAAGTATCCGGTACAAAAATAACCACAACGGATGGGCTGGAATATCAACTGCAAAGGGCATTTGCGGAAGCTTTCTCGGGCAAGGGGGGAATTCAATGTGGTTTTTGCATTCCTGGATTTGTTATGTCGGCTAAAGTGTTGCTTGAAAAGAATCCCACTCCTACAAGAGAAGAAATAACCAGGGCTGTGAATCGCAACCTTTGCCGCTGCACAGGTTATGTTAAAATTTTAGATGCTGTTGAGCATGTTGCGGAATCTCTTCACAAAGGGGTGGATGTTGTTGCGGCCTTGGGTTCTGGCAAGGTTGGGACACGCTTGGTAAAATACGATTCAAAAGATACCGTTCTGGGTTTTCGGCCTTTTGTTGCGGACATGGTCGTACCGGACATGCTGCATGGGGCGCTGCGTTTTAGTGATCATCCAAGGGCGGAAGTAGTGTCCATAAATACTACAATAGCTGAAGGTGTTGAGGGTGTTAAACGAATCTTCACAGCAAAGGATATTCCGGGTGAACGAAACATCGGTTTGATTGTCAATGATTGGCCTTTAATGGTTTCAGTGGGAGAGACTACCCGGTACATTGGCGATGTATTGGCTGGAGTTGTTGCAGAAACGGAAGCAATAGCCCGTGACGCCGCTGCAAAAATTGAAATAGAATATCGGGTTTTGGAGCCTGTCTGTGATCCGTTCCAGGCGATGGAAGAGAACTGTCCACAAATTCATGACAGTGGCAATCTTTTGTCTGTATGTGAGGTTGAGCGTGGGGGCAATATTGAAGATGCCCTTTCAGCTTCCGATTTTGTGGTGAAACGTCAATTTCAGACCCAGCGAATAGAGCATGCATTTATGGAGCCGGAGTGTTGCCTTGCTCAACCCTCTAAAAGTGAAACGGTTGTGGTTTGGACGCAAGGTCAGGGGGCCTATGAAGACCGCAAACAAATAGCTCGGATTCTAGGCATGGCAGAAAGTCAGGTTCGAGTTATTCAGGTTCAGAACGGTGGGGGCTTTGGCGGCAAGGAAGATCTTTCAGTTCAGGGTCATGCTGCACTATTTTCCCACTTACTCAAAGCACCGGTTCGTGTTGCCCTCACCAGAGATGAATCCATTGTGATGCATCCCAAGCGTCATCCCATTCACATGGATTATTCCCTAGGCTGTAGCAAAGACGGTAAATTGACGGCGATCAAGGCGGAAATTGTAGGCGATACGGGCGCTTATGCATCGGTGGGTATGAAAGTGTTGGAGCGGGCTGTGGGCCATGCAACTGGCGCTTACACTGTTCCCGTGGCTAAGGTTCGCGGTCGCACGGTTTACACCAACAATATACCTTGCGGCGCTATGCGAGGGTTTGGTGCGAATCAGGCGACCTTTGCAATGGAAAGTTGCGTGGATGAACTCTGCGAAATGGGCGGCTTTGATCGTTGGCAGTTTAGAATGGATAATGCTATTGATAATGGTGATCGTACATCCACTGGCCAAATCATCGAGGGCGGGGCAGGCGTCAAAGCAACATTGGAGGCGGTCAAAGAGGCATTCTATAAAGCACCTTACGCAGGGCTTGCCTGTGGCATCAAAAATACGGGCATTGGAAATGGCATGCCCGATGCTGCTCAGGTTAAACTGCAGGTGTTGGCTCCCAATAAGATTATTATCCATCATGGTTGGACGGAAATGGGCCAGGGTGTTCATACCATGGCGATTCAGGTTTTTTGCCAGGAGACTGGCTTAACTCCTGATATTGTAGAGGTAACCGTTGATACTTCAGCAGAAACTCATTGTGGAATGACCACTGCCTCGCGGGGAACATCCCTTGTTGGGAACGCATTAATCGATGCTTGCCGAAAGTTCAATGAAGCGCGGGAAGGAAAGTCTCTGAAAGACCTAGTGGGGACTTCATATCGCGGCGAATGGGTTTGTGATTGGACTATTAAACCGGGAAAAGAGAATGGAAGAGAGCCTGTTACCCATTATTCCTACAGCTATGCAACCCAATTGGTTGTTCTCGATGAGAAGGGCAAGATAGATAAGGTCGTGGCCGCCCACGATGCGGGACGAATAATGAACCCCACGCTATTTGAAGGTCAGATAGAAGGGTCTGTTCATATGGGTTTGGGCTATGCCCTTACCGAGGACCTCCCAATGGAAGGGGGGCGTCTCAAATCAACCCTTCTCTCAAAGTGTGGCGTTCTTCGTGCTCGAAACACCCCTAAAATTGAAGTGATTGGCGTTGAAGCTCCGGATCCTCATGGTCCCTATGGCGCTAAAGGCGTGGGGGAAATAGGATTGGTTCCCACTGCTGGCGCGGTTGCCAACGCATTGTACCAATTCGATAAAGTTCGGCGCACCAGTTTGCCTATTAAGGCGAAGGTCCTCTAAAACTAAAATCATAAACAGGTTGCCGGAATCTGAATAACCTTTTCGTTGATTTTGGCAACCTTATCGCTTAGGTTAAACACCAGACCGAATTTACAATTGAAATCTCTTACAAAGGCGCTTAAGGCTCGAATTTTTCCCGGCTCAGTTTTCAATCCCAGCTTGATGTCTATGGGAAGGACCCCAAATTCCCCTTCCAGTACTAAATCTATTTCCGCCTGGTTGTGGGTTTTATAAAAATAGGGCTTTACAGCAATGAGGCGGGAGCTAAACCCTTTTATTAATTCCTCAGTAATAAAAGAGCGCCAAATGGCGCTTAGATTCACATGAGAGTTCAGTGTGTCCTGGTTATGAATTTCGAGCGCCATATTGAGTAAACCCATATCTCTCAAATGGCCTCTAGCTGTTTTAACCACTCGTTTCCCGCCTGTGTCGTAATAGCAGGGTATGCGTCGCCATAAATTCAGAGTTTCTGCAATTTTCAAATATTTTTGGACGGTCGGCACAGAAACTTTGAGAGACCTCGCAAGGTTTGAAGCGTTTTGGACATATCCTGATGATGAGGCCAGCATTCTGAGAAAGGTACGAAAGGTTCTTGTTTTCAGGCCTGGAAAATGAGATTGAAGATCTCTGTCCAAATAGTTCCGATAATATTGTTCTAACCAATTCCTGGCCAGGCCAGGATTCAAAAAGGGCACGGGTAATGCGCCTCTCAAACATGAATTGAAAAGGTTGTCTGTTTTTTCCTCCGTAGTCAAGCAGTACAGATCGTCCGGGTTTCCCGTTAAAAGAATTTCATAGAAATAAGATGGCTCCCGCTGCCAGGCCTCTTCCAATTGAAGACCGCCCAACTCAAAAATTGCGAGCCTCTGACCCAGGGTCTGCTGCAGCTTTTCAACAAGGTTGGGCGCTCCTGAACTGGTGATTAGGAAGCGTCCGTTTACCTCTGGCATTTTGTCGATAGCCAACTTTAGGGCTGGGAACAGTTTCTCCAGATGTTGAACCTCATCGAGAATGATCGGCTGGTTTCTGGCCTCCAAAAAGAAAAGACAATCGAATGCAATACGGTCATAATCTCTATCATCTTCCAGGTCATAGACGGTTGACTTGGGCAGTACTTGCCGGGCCAGAGTAGTCTTGCCGGTTTGTCTGGCTCCGGTGATAAGCACACAGGGAAATTGATTAAGAAGATGAGATATGGAGGCGGCGGCCTGTCGAGTACGCTCTTTCATATTCACATTCTTCTCAAAATAGGGGCTATTGTCAAGATATAAACCATGAAATATTTAAATGACCTTGGTAAAATTGTATTGTCTCTTGGCCGATTTTCCAAAAATGGAGCGCTGATTTGGAGTTTTTCATGATTTCCCTGTGAAGCAGCTCATGGGTATGGTAAATATGTACGAGCTATTGGGGGGAGGAAACACATGATCAAGAACGCACCGTCCTTGGAATCTATAACCGAGAAAGTTATTGAAATCATGGAAGAGAATATTGAAATCACCGGAGAGCTTAAAAAAGATGCGCCTTTGGCGGCTGGTTTGGGTCTTGATTCTTTGGACCTCATTGAGACCAGTTTTTCGCTACAGGAATTTTTTGAATTTGACTTTAGCGATAAAAATGCAATGGAAGCCTTGAACGAGGTTATGGGTGGTGAACTCATAATTGCAGATGGCCTATTAACTGACCTTGGGCGAGAAATGGTTCTTAAACGCATGCCTGAGTTGTCGTCTGTGGAATTGCCTGAAAAATTGACGGCTGCTCAGTTGCAACAATACTTTACGGTGGAAACCTTTGCCAGACTCATTTTGGAGTTCTACCAGGCTGCGCCTGAGACCTGTCCAGAAACAGGGGAGTTGGTGGTAGTGAAAGATTTTAAGATAGTTGCCGAGAACAGTGGAACCCTTGTCAAAACTCTGTCCGGTGATGAAATCATTGACCGTTGGGTAAACGAAACTATACCCGTGCTTCAGGGATGAGCATGACTGAGGTTTTTTTTCTGGCCTTTTTAGGGCTCTTGGGCTTGCTGCGAATTGGCGAACTGATTATTTCGAAGCAAAACTGGAAAAGCCATGGGTCCAGGGCGACCCAATTGGATGAACCTTTGTTTAAATTCATGGTTTGTCTGCATATCTCCATGTTTGTGCTGCTGCCTCTGGAACTGCTATTAACCTCCTCACCATTTGGGGGTTGGCTCTCCTTCTGCGGTTTGACCATGACTGCGATTGCCCTCATCCTTCGTGTGTGGACGCTGGCGTCTATCGGGAAAAGTTGGAATGTGAAAGTGGTGTTTGGCGAGGACTATCCTATTGTTTCTCATGGTCCCTACCGCTATGTCCGACATCCTAACTACCTGGTGGTCATTCTTGAATTGGCTTTTATTCCATTAATTCACGGGCTCTACAGGAGTGCTCTTGTTCTCAGTATCTTGAATATGCTTGTTTTACGGGTGAGAATAAGAAACGAAGAGCAGGTTCTTTTTAAAAACCCACAATGGGTCGCCAAAATGGCGAAAAAACCCCGTTTCATTCCCCGTCTGGGTAATGGCCGGGAGGCTGTTTGATGAATCGCTCTCTTAAAGGAGTCCTGCTAGCGGCAGGAGTCCTCGCCGCTTTGTTATACCTGACGGGGCTCCGAGAGGAAATTTTCCTTCTCCATTTTTTGGCTAAGCCTGTTCCTGTCATTTGTTTATTGATCATGGTTGGCTATAACCGGGCTTCCTCATATAAAAATCTGGTGGGGTTGGGCCTGGTTTTTTCTCTTATTGGGGACATGTTCATGTCTGATACAGACCGCTTCCTGATATATGGCATGGCCGCTTTTGCTGTTGCGCATGTGTGTTATATCAGCGCTTACCTTGGCAAGTCTCGGCGGAGGCGCCTGTCCACTCTAGCCTTCTTAATCCCATGGTTTGGGTCCCTTTATTGGAAACTATCGCCTCAAATGGGTGAGATGAAGGGACCTGTGATTGCTTATATGGCAGTAATCGGGATGATGGTCTGGAGAGCGGGCGCACTATTGACCAGGCCGATGGAAAAATGGGCTCTTTGCGCATTCGTTGGCGCTGTGGTTTTTGCAATTAGCGATTCGATGATCGCCTTCCACTTATTCAATGGGCCGTTTTTTGGCGACTATATCTGGATAATTCTGACCTACTGGGCCGGCCAATGGCTGATTGCGCTTTCGACATCCAGTGACTGACCTGGCCATTTTAGCTGATAATGACCTTCACGAAAGAGATCATTCAATGATTAAACGCAGAGCTTGGAGTCATTGACCAGTCCAGTTAATGGCAACTTTTTGGAAAAAAAGGAAGAAGCTTCTCGCATTTTACGTTTATTATGGTAATAAGGATTGGTGTCTTACCCCAGAAGGCGTCCCCTTCTTGATTGCCAAACCTGAATTTCTAAAAAAATCACGGAGTTTATTTTATGAAAAAGCTATTCTTGTTGGGCATCTTGCTTTCCTGTGCATCGCTCTTTGCAGACGGCCCCGTCTGGGAAACCGATCTGGAGGCTGCTAAGGCCCGAGCTGAAAAAGAAAACAAAACCATTCTCATCAACTTCACCGGTTCCGATTGGTGTGGCTGGTGCAAAAGACTGAGTAAAGAGGTCTTCCGGCAGAAGGAATTCCAAACCTTTGCCTCCGAAGAGCTGATTCTGGTTGAAGTGGATTTTCCCAGGTATAAAGACATGCCTTCCGACCAGAAGAAAAAGAACCGCAGGCTTCAGTCTAAATACCTTGTTCAGGGCTTTCCCACGATTCTACTGGTAGACGCCAGCGAAAAAGAGTTGTTGAGAACCGGATACTTGCCTGGTGGCGCAAACTCATATGTCAGCCACTTAAAAAAATATATCAAGTGATTGAAGTCTTCCCTCGGAAACGAGCTGGGGCCTTCCGGGGGAAACGCTTCAATAGTTGCGCAATACTTTGCTGCCGCTCAACTTTCACTTGGTGAGTAACCCATGCTAGCTGCATGATCTACACAGAAGCACTCTTCCATTTCCACATATTTAGCGAAAGCAGCCTTTTTCCCGCATTCTGAACCAGGCTCCAAGGGGTCAAAGTAATCACAAGGCTCATCGCTATTGTCAATTTTAAGGAATTTGGTTTTACCACCGAATCCGAAGGCATCAAGGAAGTCTGCCAGTCCAGTTTTCAGCTCTATCTTTTCCATTTGGGTATGACTGGCGCAAAGATGCTCTTCAACATAGGCGTAACCTACAATATAGCGTGAAGGCTCTGCGCACATCGCGCCATTGTCGCCATCTACCCACTCACATTCAATTTCTTCATCAATTGGGCGACCTTCGATTTTTCTAAATCTACAAAATTTACACATTGTGCGAAGACCCTCTCTCCCTTTCTGGATTTACATCCTACACCACTATAGATTAAAAGACAGCATTTATTTGCCTGTATGAATGGGTTCTCATTGCGGTCTAGCGGCGTCTTCTAATTCAAGAAATGGTTTAAGCATTTGATTATCCGGACGCTGAAAAGGCAATGACCAGAATCGTCTTCTGGCATGGGAAATGGTCCATCCCATTCTCGCTGTTTTTATTGACGCATATCTGCCAGGAGCTGAGCACATTATGCGATAGCCAAGATTGGGGTGATTATAGAAAAAGCGGGTCAAAGACCAGTAAGACTTGAGATCTCCTGTAATTTCGCCTATGTCCTCTCCATAGGAGTCCCCACTCTCTGAGGCCATTTTCAAGATGGAAGAAGCTGCGATCTGGCCGCTGCGCGCCGCATTATAAAGACCCTCGCCCAGCAGGGGATCCGCCATTCCTGCGGCGTCTCCCGCCAGCAGGGGCCTTCCCGGCTTGTGATGAAAGTTATGGCCGTTGTATGGGATGCGGTGACCAATAATGGTTTTTGGGTCCAGTTCTGTCGATAAACGTTCTCTACAAAATTCAACAAGCAGGCTTTTTACGCCCCGAAAAGGCTCCAAACTATAGATTCCAATATTCAGGTGATCCTTTTTGGGAAATACCCAAGCATAACCTTTAAGCCCATAATTAAAAAACATCTCCATTTCAAAGCGGTGGGTTCCGGAATGGGGAACGCAAGCCTCAGCCGCAAAGGCGAATTTAACCTGGTTTTCCGGGAATAACAGTGAACGAACCCGGCTATTGGCGCCATCGGCTCCGATGAGCCAACGGGCTTGATAGCGTTGATCCTCGCATTCTAGCGTCCACAATTGATCTTTAAATGCGATATCTCTAATTGGGCCAATTCGATTGAATTTTGCCCCTGCTTCTATGCTCTTGTCCAAACAATACGCATCAAACTCAGACCTCACTGTCATTACGGCAATGGGTGAATCGGAGGTGAACTTCTTCATTTTTTGAAGACCATACCCCGCAACAAAGTGGTTGCACACTCTCTGTGAAACCGGCGCAACGCTAAACCGAAGAGTCCTTAAGGTTTTCAGGGTTAAACCGCCTGCGCAGGGCTTCATTCTGGGAAATGTCTCTTTGTCCAGCAATTGAACTGAGAGACCGGCTTTGGCGAGATCATAGGCTGCAGAAACCCCACACGGCCCAGCGCCAACAATGAGAACATCGCTTTGGTTTGTCAAACTCGCCATCAGGTCACTTTTTCCAATTTAGCTATTCTGGCTACCAACGTTTTCTTTCCACGGCCCGGAAAGTAGACCGTAACATTCTGGCGGTCGCCAACGCCTCGAACTGCTGCAACAGTGCCAATGCCAAAAGTGCCATGACGAACGGTGTCTCCCGGTCGAAATGTCCAAGCGCTTTTTTTCTTGGGCTTTTTCTCAAGTCTACCGAAATCTACATCGATATTTCGTTCCTTTAGCTGGTTCTTCATTTTATCAATTTGGGATGCCAGGTCGGACAACTTCACTTTACCGTTTTTGGGGGCGTCCTCTTCAGAAACATCCATCAGGTCCCCGTCATCCCAGGTTTCTTCATCGTCCCACTCCTCTTCGACTTCCTTGCGGCCAGGAGCGACAAGGAATCGGGACTTGGGATTGGAGGTGGTAGTGCCAAACGTCTGTCTTCGCCTTGCATAGGTGAGAAACAGCCGCTTTCGCGCTCGGGTCACAGCTACATAAAAAAGGCGCCGCTCCTCTTCTACCGCATTGGGGTTGTCATTCAGGGATCGTTGATTGGGGAAAACGCCATCTTCCAGGCCCATTACAAAGACTGTATCAAATTCAAGACCCTTGGCTGCGTGAATCGTCATTAAGCTGATCTTGGGTTGGTCTTCATCGAATTCGTCCTGGTCGCTCACAAGGGCGCTAAAATCCATGAATTGGGCCAGTGTCACAATGTCCTGCTTTTCAAGTTCCCGCATGCTGCTGATCAGTTCGTTCACGTTCTCCACGCGATCCTCAACAGAGACTTCGTCCACTTTTTCCAGGTAGTTCCTGTAGTCGAGGTCCGATATCAGCAACTCCAACCACTCGCGAGGTTTGAGGTTCTTTTCTTCTTTCGCCAGTTTCTCATATAGCTTGCGAAACTCTTTAATCCCGGCCAGTCCTTTGCCTTTAATCAACTTATCTCGCTCTGCGGTTTTCAGAAGGTCGGGAATGTCGTATCCGTCATTAAACAGAGCGAAGAGCTTATCGAGTGATTTTGCACCCACTCCTCTGGCTGGAACGCCAATAGCCCGGGAAAAGCTTGTCCAATCTCTGGGGTTGGCTACGATGCGCATGTAAGACAGGAGGTCTTTTATTTCCTTTCGATCATAGAACTTAAGTCCACCGATCAACTGAAATGGCACCTTGTAGCGCCGACACATGTCCTCCAGGCTTCTTGATAGGAAGTTGGAACGGAATAGTACGGCAAATTCGCTGAACTCCAAGCCTTCATTGCGCTTGATTTTCAGAATATTCTGGATAATGAATTCGGACTCAGTGTTCCCACTCCATTCATCTTTAATCATGATGGGGGATCCGCCTTCCACCGCAGTCCAAAGTTTCTTGGGTTTTCTCAAGACGTTATGGGAAATAACCTGGTTGGCGTAATCCAAGATGTACTGGGTGCTGCGGTAGTTTTGCTCCAATTTGAAGATCCGAGCATCTGGATAGTAAACATCAAAGTCCAGAATGTTCCGGATTTCTGCGCCACGCCAGCCATAAATACTCTGATCCTCATCGCCTACCACACAGAGGTTGCGGTCCTCGTTCAAAAGGAGTTGAATCAGTTTAGCCTGGATGGCGTTGGTGTCCTGATATTCATCCACCATCATATATCGAAACCGGTTCTGATACCGCTCTCTACAATCTGCATGCTCCTTGAGAATTTGAACGGTAAAGAGCAAAAGGTCGTCGAAATCCATGGCGTTTTGTTCCCGCAACGCATCTTTATAGGATTGGAATAATTGGCGCTCCATATCAGATGATGGCACAGCGTCAATATCGGCCTGGTTCTTTAAATAACTGAATTTGTTGCGAAAACGAGCAGCGGGGAAGTCTTTGTCCTTAAGGCCCATATTGCGAATGCATCTTTTTAAGACAGCGGTCTGGTCCGAGGTATCGTAAATAACAAAATTGGTGTCTCTGTCCAAGTAGCCAATTTCGCGACGAAGGAACCGAGAACAGAAGGAGTGAAAGGTGGTTACGGTCAGGTCGCGAACATCTCGCCCTAAAAGTTCCGCCACCCTTGATTTCATCTCCAGGGCGGCCTTGTTTGTGAAAGTCATGGCCAATAGTTGGTAGGGGCTTATTCCCTTGTTGACCAGGTGCATGATACGAGCGGTAATGACCCGAGTCTTTCCAGATCCAGCGCCTGCAATCACCAGGATAGGGCCTTCAAGGGCTTCAACCGCTTCCCTCTGATGAGGGTTTAATTCATCCAATATCGATTGCATCTTCACCTACCAATCTAGCGTAGTCCTTTATCGCAATATTCCCGCCCGAGGCAATGAGCACTACTTTTTTGCCCTGAAATCGGTCGCGGTTTGCAAGAAGGCAAGCGAGGGACACGGAACCGGACGGTTCAACAAATTGCTTCGTGAATGTGGCGTACAGGGCCATGGCCTGTTTTATGTTCTCTTCGCTGCACAAAAGACCATCAGCGACGCATTCCTTGATGATTGCCCAGTTTCGGTCGCCAACACACAGGTTACGAACGCCGTCAGCTATGGTGTTGGGATAAGGGATCTTCTGAATGGACCCCTTCTCAAGGCTCATCTTCACATCGTTGGCCACTTCTGGCTCACAAGCGAAAACCTGTGTTTTTGTTTTCCTCATGGTTTTTAGAACCAAAGAGTTGCCCGAGAGAAGGCCCCCGCCGCCAACTGGAATCAAGGCGGCGTCAAAACTGGGCAGCTCTTCTAATATTTCCAACATGGCGGTGCCTTGCCCTGCAATAATGCTATCGTGATCATAGGGCGGCACCACATGAGCGCCATTTTCTTCTGCGTACTGGATGCAGGCTTTGTAGCGATCATTGCTGCTCAGTCCCGCAAAACGAACCTGGCCGCCATAATTCCTGACCGCCGCCACTTTCACCGGGCTGGCGTCTTCGGGCATGAAAATAGTAGCTTTACAGCCTTGCGATTGTGCGCCCCAGGCAAGAGCTTGACCATGATTGCCCGAGCTGTAGGTTGTGTATTCTCTTTGACGAGCGCTTTGGGTCATTAAGTAGTTCATGACGCCGCGCGCTTTGAAGGATCCGGTTTTTTGCAGGAACTCCGCTTTAACGAATATCTCGCAGCCCAGTTTTTCGGACAAAATACGGGAATAGAGCAGGGGGGTCTTGTGAACCATCCTTTTGATATGGGCTCTAGCCGCCAGAACATCTTCAAGTTTCAATGCCAAACCATCACCTCGCCACTTTCGGTCAAGGCTGATTCTAACACAAGCTCTATTCGCCCTGACCCATTTGTTTTTCATGCCACTGGGTGAAGAGTTTGTCGAAATAATGGGGATCTTCCAACATCTCAATGGTAATCAGGTAGGGGCTTTCCACGTCCATGTAATTGAGCGCAGACGCACCAGCCAGAGATTGCTTGATGGTGGATGACAGTTCCGCGTTCTCTTTGGATGCCTTTTCCCTGAAGAAGGTCTCCACTCCTGGGCCGAACTCCAAGCGGACGCCATACTCTCTGCGAAACCCTTCTATAAAGTCCACAAAAGGGGATGTTTCAAATAGTTTGAGCAGGGCGTCGCGGGGCCGTTCGCAAAGATTTCGATCCACCTCTAATTTTGTGAAATTCGAACCGGGCAAGGCGAATTGAAAATCGGTGAGAATGTTTTCCCAAACACTGACCAGGGCTCTGGCTCCCGTTTTACGGTTGTGCGCTTCCTCAGCCACATAGTCTATGGCGTCGTCTGTAATTTCAAGGGTTATTCCGAACAGGGAAAACTCGGTCTTATATTGGTCCAGGATGGAATCAGCCGTCTCTGTCATGATTCTGATTAAGTCGTTTTTAGATAGCATGTTGACAAAGGTTCGAATGGGCGCTCTTCCCACCAGTTCCGGCAATAGTCCAAATCTGATGTAGTCTTCCGATTCGGCTCTTTTGAAGTAGTTTTTGTATTTGTCTTTATCGGGGCTGGCGTCCTTGGGATTAAAACCCTGAACAACCAGCGTGCCGTCGTCTTTCATATTGCCTTTGCGCTCAACCCTTTTTTTGATAAGAGTTTCCAAATTGTCTACATTCCGCTCGAAAGAACCGCCCAAAATAAATAAGATGTTGCCGGTGCTGATCATCTTCTCTTTTTTTACGGCATTTCGGCTGCGTTCCATGGCTTCCTGGATTTGGGAGGCGGCGGAATTGGGATTGTCAACCGGAACCAACTTGCGTTCCATGAGTTTTAAAACCGACCTTTGAAATCCCTCTCGTGAAATGTCATGGCCCACCAGGGACCCGTCTTTGGCTTTTTTATCGATCTCATCGATAAAGATAATGCCGCCGTATCGACTAACAAAACGAACCTGATCGGCCCTGCTGTCGCCAGGCGCCATGTCGATCAGTTCGCGGATCATGTCGTCGGCGCTTTTTCCCACATATCCGCTTTCTGTGTAGTCAGTTGAATCGATTATCAAGGTGGGTACGCCAAGTTGGTCTCCCAAGACTTCTGCACAATAGGTTTTTCCGCTGCCCGACGGCCCCGCGATAAGGGTGTTCTTCTTTCGGAACCGAACAACTTCGGAGTTCGGATTCTCTTTCAGATGCTTTAGCATAGCGAAATGGTAACTGGCTGCAATACACAATCTTGTCTTGTATTCATCCTGACCAATTATGTATTTGTCCAGATGTTCGCGAATTTGGGCGGGCGTGTAGATTGACGGCGCCTCCCAGCCCTGCTCTTTGCGCTTCCCCAGATTTCGGTTCAAGGTACTCTGAAAGGCTTCGTCGGCGTCGGCTTTGGCGCTCAACCAGGCATGAGCGGCTTCCTCTGGCGAGCATCCGTACTGTTCCACAAGGTCATCTAATTCTTTTTTGGGTATTTGTACTTGCATCTGTAATCCTCAATACTCGGTTCTCGACCCAGCTCCAGCCTGATTACCGTATAATACCCCGATCCGGGTTTTGGGACAAGTGGCCAGGATCAAATCCGTTTGAAGAGTTAGAGGGTAAGGGTCAATAAAACCAAGATATTATGTTGAATGGCCTAGCATTCGACGTCTCAGGGTTGCGCCGATAGCAACTCGGTGGATCTCACTCAAGCAAGTAAAATGGCCATGAAAAAACGGGCCTCGCAACCCTCATTCAATCTTTGATAGGCTTAATTGAAGCTTTTTTCATGGCTGGATGGGCTAGTGTATGGTTAACTCGCTAATTTCAAATTCCTCATCGCTGTTCAGAGAAACTTTCAAAGCTCGTCCACGGGCCGCCAGTAGTCCGCCGCCCTGGCCGCAGGACATTTTGAATTTGCCTAAAATCTTGCCTTCACTATCGATACGGACGCCGTCGATGTTGTTGTAATAGGGCGATTGGGTGAAAACCAGGTAACCGGATTTTCCCATAGACAGGATGTGAGAATAAAACGATTTCTTGTCTGGGAACTCCACAGTCGGCATGCGGCGTCCGCTGGTAAATCGCTGCATATACTCGTCCTTGTCCTCTTGGGTTACGTCTTGCTGCGCCATTGGAACCTTTACAGTCACGCTTTTTTCGCCCGTTATAATCTTGAAGGTGGGCTCGCTGCTGTGGCCTACGATAATTTCGTTGGAGGCATGGTTGTACGAGGATACAAGGGTTGGGTTGAACGCTTTAATGGTAAATTGGCGTCTGCCATCCCTCTGACCCATCTTGAATGAGTCGTCCTCTTCCTTAAACAGAACCTTCAATGTGGCGCCTTCGGCGTCCAGTTTCAGCAACTCTCCTATAGCGCCTTCTTCACCGAAACGGCGACGGTGAAGCAGAAAGGATCCATCGTCCATCGCAAAGAAGTTCTCGGCTCTAGATCGGCTTTTGCTCAGGGCAAAGGCCTTTTTAAAAACGCCCTCAGTGTCAAATACCAGCACTTCCCGTTTCCGTCCATCATAGACATACAAGCCGTCTTTGAGGGCGGAGATAAAGCCGGTTCCAGGACCGCGTCCCGAAAACTGAAATTCACCGGGACCTTCTCCTGGGGCGCCGATCACTTTGCGAAATGCGCCTGCCTTGTCCCATGAGAAAACCACACGGGCTTCAACGTCTACCAGGTAGTAGTTGCCTTGCGCGTCTACGTCAAAACTGGAGGGCGATTGCAGGAAATATTCGCTGTCTTCGGGAACAGGTTCAAACTTTGCTACCGATTGGAACTGGACGGGACCCTCAAAAATGAGACCCGAGGCTATAAGAAGCAGTATGGGCATTTGACTTTCCTTCATCCACGCGCGATTTTCAGATTTTCAGTCCACTGGGTCCCCATGGCGTCATCCCTCTTAAGAATACACCATTCTCTGCGTTATAGACATGCGAGGAATATCTTTGGTTTAAATTTTTTTTGTGAAATTGGCTATCCACGAGAAACGGGCCTGATTCCAAGGAATCAGGCCCGTGTAAATTGCTCTGGTCGCTTTATTTACATTGAGGATCTGTCATTTCCATGACCAGGTCCAAAAGTTCGATAACATCGTTTCCGTTTGGATCTAAAAACGATAGCCACCCGGGCGACCCAGCCGTGTCAGACCAGCCTTCAAGCTGAGAAGCCTGGTAGCTTGCTTGATCAAAGGCTGTTATTTCAATTGTGGCGTTGATTGAGTTGCTGCCTGAATCCTGAACGCTGCACTGCAGTTCGTATTGCCCTGTGGTAGAGGGAGTGAACACCGGCTGGGATGACGAGGTGCTGTCAAACTGGCCCGAAGAGGTGTCCGGACCTGATACTACAGACCAACTATATGTGTAAGGAGCAAGGCCGCCCTGCGCTTCCACGCCAACGGATTGACCGGCGCCCGCACATGCGGCAAGGTCTTCAGTCGCTGTTACGCTAAGTGGAGCAGATATAAGTGAAATCTGCCATGCGCCCCGGCCATAAGAGCCCGCTGTGAGTACATAGGGCGAGTCGTCAATCTCCAAGTCGGTCACCACATTGCCCAAAGGCATGCCGTTCATCATTGGAACAAAGGTATCACCGCCATTCGTACTTTCATACACGCCGATATCTGTAGCCACAAAGATTCTGTCGGAGTTCATGGGGTCCATAACAACATCATTTGCCGGGACATCCGGCAAACCTGATCCAACACCTTCCCAGGTCGTGCCGCCCGAAGTGCTGCGGAACAACTTGAAACCGCCAAACGCGCCTCGAGTTGCGAAGACTCTTAAGGGGTTCGCGTAGTCAATGGCAATTCCCGAAACCCAATCTCCTGGATAATCTCCAGTTACATTGTCCCATACAGGAGAT
>JBNKOV010000002.1:0-32524 GCA_050294955.1 Holophagae bacterium | reverse complement strand
CAATATCGCAAAGGGAAAACGGTAAGTGGCGCATTTATTACTGGATCCCTCGGCGTAGCATGGGCATGGCTGAGGCTTGGGGAAATGACGGGAGAGCCCCAATGGCGAGATCATGCTCTTAACACTGTCAGAGAGTTGGAAGCGCCTGCCTTAGAAGATGTCACCATTGACGACTTGCTAAACGGCATAAGCGGAACGGCCTTAGCATTGGTGATGATTCACGAAAAAACCGGCGAGGATTGGATTTTAGAAAAGGCTGCTCCTTTTGTTGAGATGACCATTCGACGAGCCTGGATGGGTCCAAAAGGCTTGTATTGGGACCGTAATGAAAAGCAGATCAGAGGTCTTTGCGGCATCACTCACGGAGCCGCAGGTCTGGGCCATGCCTTTCTAGAGCTGGGATATTATTTTAATAATCCTGCCTTCTATGAGCTGACCCACCAGGCGTTCGCCTATGAAACCGCGCTTTTTGACGAGGAGCAAGGCGCCTGGCCTGATATGCGTAAGGGCATTTTCAACGAAAGTGATTTGGAAGAGCATATTGCTAAATTAAAAGAAGGTGACATAGACTTCTTTACTAAAGCCAAGTATATGGACGCTTGGTGTCATGGTGCGCCAGGCATTGGCTTGACCCGGATTCGCGCTTATGAGGTCCTAAAAGACCAGGAATATCTTGACCATTTTCGCAAAGCCATTAAGAGGGTGCCGAATGCGTCCAAGTCAAAAGGCAACAGCTTCACCCTCTGTCATGGGCTCTACGGCGATCTGGAAGTGCTTTTGGAAGGTTTTCGTGTTTTGGGAGAAGAGGAGCTGCTAGACGATTCTCTGGTCGACAAGCCAATTGAATTCATGAAAAGCGGGAAAAACGTTCTATTCCGGCTTTATGGCGTTGGATCCGCCTCAAGAGGGCAAAGGCATGTTCATGGGGAATGCGGGGATAGGCTATTCCCTTTTACGCTGGACAGACCCCAAAACGACGGAAACCATGCTGGTCCCCAAAGTTGAAGCCCCGTGTACAAAGAAAGTGGACATTCCCATTTTTAATATAAACAGCGCAGGGATTTATCGTATGCTGCTTGAGAAGCAGTTTGCACGATCTCTTAAAATGGCTGATAAGATCATTCCTCAAGAAACAGAGGCGTTCTTAAATGGGCTGAAAAGATGTGCCAATGTAGGCGATGCATTTATCTCGTTTCTGAAAGAGGCTGCTAGCAGGATAAAGGGTGAACAGGGAGACATGTTCAAAGAAATCCTCCAATTAGAAGGCCGTTTATTCGAGATCGACCAGAACTGTCCTTCCATCGCTATGGTGAACTCCAGGCAAATCTACCATGGCAAAGAATGGGCGGAACGCGGCGAGGCAATGAAACAAGATGACCTATTGGTGTTGGACCCAGATGTTGAGTTCATACAAACCCAATGGAACTGGACAATGGATCCGCCTGAAAATGAGGAAACTCAATTGCTTGTGAAGGTCTTGGCCGATCAGGTTATGGAGACGACTTTGAACGATTTTACCTTTGAAATACTTAATTGCTTCAAGGAACCGCTCAAGGCTCAAGAAGCCATTGAACGCATTTTGAGCATTTTTGAATTGGAGGATCCCTCCGAGGCCGAACAGGTAAAACAGTTAACTTCGCAACAGATTCAGGAGGCCCTCAAATCGGGCATGTTGCTCTATGCATGAGATGGTTCGGGGCGCGAGTTGAGACTTGTCGCCTCCCCATCTTTAAAAAACCTACTTTGTTTTTCTTTTAAATGTCGATTTTGAATTGACAAACCGATTCGAAAGCGATAAGATTCAGCCGCTAAACGGGGAGTAGCGCAGCCTGGTAGCGCACCTGCTTTGGGAGCAGGGTGTCGCAGGTTCAAATCCTGTCTCCCCGACCACCTCTCTTTTGGGCGCCAGTAGCTCAGCTGGATAGAGCAACGGCCTTCTAAGCCGTAGGTCTGGGGTTCGAATCCCTACTGGCGTACCATCCTACGGTTTACCCTCTTAGCAAGTGTTGAACAGCCCTTTTTAATTCCCAACCCAGCACTGCAAACGGAACCAAACTTCTTGAAGCTCACGTCTCAGTCAAATGCTCTATGATTTGTGGCTTTATTTTTTTAAAATCAGACACGCCATCCCGCATTTCGGTCTTTGTGTTATTATCGCCAAATTGGTGGAGGTGGTTTTGAAAAACCTTGTGCTTGTTTTTCTGGTAATGGGGGCCTGCTCCTCTGGAGGCCCTAAAGCGCTCACAATCTTTGGAGCTGCAAGCACAGCCGATGTTCTCACAGAGCTGGCCCACCAATATGAAAGAAAAACAGGAACCTCAGTCCGATTGTCTTTTGCGTCTTCTTCAACCCTTGCTCGACAGATTGAAGCGGGGGCAAGAGCCGATTTGTTTATCTCGGCAAACCCAAGCTGGATGGACTATTTGGAAGAACGCAATCTAATTCGTTCGGAGTCACGAAGGCTTCTTCTAACAAATAGCCTTGTGTTAATAGCTCCCCTAGATTCAGATCTGGAAAATCTCGAAATCGGAAGGCCCCTGCCGAAATTGAACGGGCGTCTCGCCATGGGGGATCCCAGCCATGTCCCAGTTGGAATATATGGCGCTCAGGCTTTGAAGAGAATGAATTGGAATCCTGAAATACTCCCATCTCAGGACGTGCGGGCGGCTTTGAGGCTGGTTATAAGCGGGGAAGCGCCTCTTGGTCTTGTGTACGCCAGCGATCTACACCAGTCAGAGGTTCGTGTGCTTTTCCACTTTCCACCGGACAGTCACGAAATCATTGCCTATCCTGTGAGCCTTCTAAGTGATGCGGTACCAGAAGCCCAAAACTTTCTCTCTTTTCTATTCTCCAAAGAAGCAAGAAAAGTGTATGAACAGCATCATTTTGTCTTCCAATCCACCGGGAGGTAAATAGTCCGAAAGTGATACGTAGCATCTTTCTTTCTACCCTTAAAGTAACCAGGTGAGGGTAGAGCTGTGGATCATACAAAGTGGAGAGCCAGATCATGGATGCCTTGGGATTGCAAAGTTGACAAATGCCATCACGTCCTTAACGCTTTAATCACGGATTCCTACGATTCTCTTTTGAAAACGGCCCAACAGCTGATTGAAAAATCAGGAGTCGACGAGGAGGAAGCGGTTTTGGTGCATGAAGCTTGGCTTTACATGAGGCAGTTGAGAATTGAGACCGTTTTAAGCAAGGCTCTTTTTATCAACATGATGCGAAAATCTATGGAACAGGTTTTATTGGAGTTTGCCTTGCATCCCAATTTGGAGAACCTGGGTTTTAGTCGGGAAACAATGGCTGTTTCGGGTAGGCATCCCGTTAGTGTTATTTCCCTCACTCAAGCACTCGCCAAAATGGCCGAAGAACGTGCCAAGGAATACAAGGTGATAAGACTCCGTTTTTTTCAAGACATGACATGGCCAGAGATCGCACTCAAGATGAATGTTTCGGAATCTACCACCAAACGATTATGGCGTACTGGTCGAAATCACCTAACAAAGGTTTTGCGTGAAGCCGACGCCGATCTGGTCTGGCGCACAATCAAAATGCCTCTTAAACTCAACTTAAAACCCCAACCGCTGCCGCCGCTTACGAATTGACTTTTTCTGAAACCGCATTCAAAATTGCCTCAAAGTCCGTATCATTATGGATATCCAGGGAAAGTGTGTTCATGTCCTTGAGAACTGCAACAAGGCGCTCCAATAGACTGCGAATTTCTGTGTATAAATTCAGCTCTTCATGGGCTTCTTGGAGATTTGCAGAGGAGTTTAAGCTTCGGATTGCCTTCTCCAATTGGGTTATTTGGAGCTCCCAGTAGGCGATGTATTCCAACCGGTTTACTGCTTTGTATAGGCCGACAGCGTCAGGCAGAACGATAGGAAAGATGCGGTTTGCGAAGTCTCCTGCTTTAGATATTTGAATGAGTTCAAACATGCAGTTTTCCGAACGCAGATATTTGTCACTTATGAGCGCCACAACACAAAAGCCTTTGCCAATTCGCTCCATAAAACCCTTTATGCTGCCTTTAAATCCCAAATCCTTTTTATCCCGAACCAGGGAGATGCCCTTTCCACCAAATGCCGCTTCCAATCGGTCCGCGATTAGTTCACTTTCTCCACCCCAGGCGTAAGAAATAAACACCTCTTTTTTCACTGATTTTGGAATGACAGGGATCGACTTGGGATTATTTGCTGTGGTTTTACTTAATTTCCCAATTTGTCCGGCAATGCTTGCCATGGTTTCTTCCACTTCGAATTCATTGGCCTTGGCAAGTGGGGTCCCGTTTTTTGGAGCAACCTGAATGTTCCTCAGCCATGGCGTCTCTTTCCAGTTACAGGGCTTTACTATAATTGGGAAAATACGCATGCCTTCAACGCGTTGCCTCTCAAGAATCAGAGGGATTTGTTCGTCTTGAATCGTGTCGCTTATCAAAAAGTTAGAGGTCACCATAAGCACAACCATGTCGGCAGAACCTAAGCGATCCCGCACATCTATTTCAGTACCGACTTCGATATCTTCATCCCAAACTTCAATAAGCCCATTGCGCTCCAGTACTTTCAGCTGAATCTTCAGCTTTTCCTTCCAGAGTCTGTCTTCCGAACTAGAACAAATGTAAACACGTTTCAAGGGACCCTCCGTAATTTGAGATTACAGTATAAACGATTTCTTGAACAAATGAAGGTCATTTGCAAAAGGCTAGCTCAATTGTCCTGTATTTAAAAATCCGCCAATCTTCAGAATATCTGATAGAATTGGCATGTTAAAAGACCCAGAGGAGATAGGCGCAATGACAAAAATGAGAAGGCCTGCCAGACTGGAATTTATTAAAGGCATCGGCGTTGACCGCATGGGTTCAATAGCCGATGCTTCCGATCAGGATTTTCTACGTCTGGAAAATTTGGATGTGGATATTCCACCAGATCTGGAGGGCGTCATTCGAACCCAAAAGGCTGTTTCCAATGATTCGGACAACAGTTACCTCCCTTTTCTGGGTCAAGTGCGATTAAGAGAGGTTGCAGCAAAGCATGTGACAGCCATGTCAGGCGTATCCTATGAAGGGAGTCGAAACTGTATTATATCAGCAGGCGGCCTTTCCGGAATTTTGAATGTTCTGCTTGCCACTACTGAAGTTGGAAGTGAGGTTATTGTTACCGATCCAACCTATATAGGGCTGGTGAATAGGATCAGGCTAGCTGGGGGCGTTCCCAAATGGGTTCCATTTCGATTTAGACCGGGCCATCCATGGACTTTGGATACAGATGCTCTGGAAAGGGCCATAACTCCAAAGACCAGAAGTATGTTAATTACCTCGCCATCAATGCCTTCGGGTGCATTATTGAGTGAGCAGGATTGGCAATTGGCCGCAGAGTTATGCGCTAAAAACGATTTGTTGATGATCGTGAATTCTGCCATGGAGCGCCTCGTGTTCGACAATGAGCCCATAATCCATCCCGCTGGTTTGCCTGGCATGTCGGAACGTACCATAACAGTGGGGTCTGCATCGAAAGAATTGAGGATGATAGGTTGGCGCGTGGGTTGGATCGTGGCCCCGGATTCTTTTATTCCCGATCTGAGTGCGGTTTCGATTGCCAATGTGGTGGTGCCCGTGGGTATTGGCCAAGATGCCGTAGCCATCGCTCTAGAAAAATCCCGTGAAACATTGCCTGCCTATGTCACCGAACTCCAAAGTCGGCGGGATTTGATTCTAAACGAATTAAAGGGATTGCCTATTGGAGTTCCAAAAGGCGGTTGGTCCTTGCTTATGGATGTGTCTCCTTGGGGTCTTGATGGGGAGAGTATGGCTGCCCGGCTTCTTGAAAAGGGGGTCTGCGCCACAGGCATGGCGGGCTGGGGTTTAACACACGGATCGCAATATATCCGTTTTGTTTACTCCAACGAGCCAAAAGAACGATTAAGAGGGCTTGGAGACAAAGTTCGCTCAGCGCTGGGAATTTAAATTTCCCTTCAGGAATCCAAAGATTTTTGGGGTTGAATCATTCTGTTGTTGATGTTTTTGTCAATCCGACTTTTGTCAGTGGGACGGGGAACACCCACAAAAGCTCTGTCAGTTCTAAGTACTTCATCATGCCCAAAGGCCGATATCACCAGCTTGAGGCGTGACATTTGAGTAAATATCACAAAATATATTGCTTATAGGTCAGTAAATGTCTTCTGTAGATTGGTCCCTTCTGGTATTTTTTGATCGCTCTTTCACCCAATTTAGTTCAAGACATGTAATGTGGCATGACTTGCAAGCGCCGGATTACCTCTGAAAATTCAGCAGAAGGCGAGTACTAAGATCGGGATAAAATCAAGGGGCTGGCAATGCGGCAGAGAGGAGGGGGTGTGAAAGTATAGTAGCCCTCGTTTTCTTGAGATTGTATTCATGGGCTGAAATTCCTAAGATCTCTGAAAAACAACAGAGGTGTGTAGGTTTTCATAAGGCCAAATGTATTTGTGTATTTGCTTTTATGAAGATCTAAGAAATATAGAATGTGTCATGATAAACTTATTATTATATTTTTTAATGTTTTACTCCACAAGCATTGGAATATGCCGATACAGTTTATGCGTCTTTTTGTTTTGTCGTATTTATGGTTATTTTTTTAGGTTTTTCGGATGGGAGGAGCATTTATTGAGCAATAGGGTTTAATGCAGTCAGAAATTGGCCCCCAATCGATTTATTGATGATCAGGAAATTTGGGATCCGCTCACATAAGACATACACGAGGAGGATTTTTATATGTCTTTCAGAAATCGTCTTTCAGTGACAATTGCAGCGATCATCATAACGACCAACGCTTTATCCAGCCAACTCCAGGAGAAAAAAACTATAAATGGTCTTCAAAGCCGGGACATGGTTCTTTTTAATGGAAAAATTTTTACTTCTAACGAGGACCAACTATGGGCTCAAGCTTTGCTTATCAAGGGCGCTTATATTAAAGCCGTGGGTGACAACGATGAAATCCTTGCAATGGCAGGGAAAGCTACAGAAAAAATCGATCTTGAAGGACGGTTGCTGATTCCAGGCATAAATGATGCTCATGCTCACTCCTTTGCCTGGCCGGAACATGTCATGTTAAACGATCCGAATACCTTCATTCCGAATGCAGGTCCTGGCCTTGATGAATTTTTGGAGCTTTTAGAGGCCCGGGTCCAAACAACTCCCGAAGGAACCTGGATCTTCGCCATTGTGGGAACCAGGTTCTTCGAGGATCCCAATTCAAACCGATTTGCTCTGGACTCTGTCGCCCCAAACCACCCGGTCATGTTCTTCACCTGGGGTGGTCATGGGCGTGTAATAAACACAAACGCTATGATTCAGGCCGGGATTTCAAATAATGAAGAAAATCCTCCAGGTGGAGAATACGAAAGAGATGAGAATGGTGTTCTCACCGGTGTTCTACATGAATATGCTGAGCATCGTCTTGCCCGCTATCTCAAAACGTTGGTGCCAATAGAGAGTGCGAGAAATCAATACGAGGCGTTTGCCAGAGGTTTGGTAAAAAGGGGCGTTACCACAGTGCAAGACATGGATATCGGATATGAAAAATCCTCCGTGGAATTTGTTCTGGCGGGAATGGATGTACCTCTCCACTGGCGCGCTATTTGTTTTCCTCTATCTCCGGATGAATCATGCAAGGATTCAATTCGCCAGAATTTGTTCAAAAATGGGGCTTTGAGAGCTTATTCATCGGGAATTAAGTATATTTTAGACGGCTCTCCTGTTGAAGGCCATGCTGCTCTGCGGGACCCTTACAACAATATAAATGACTGGACTGGCGTCTTTAATTGGGAACGAGATTTCACCAGAATCGTAGCTCAGGGCACAATGGGAAATCCCCAAAAAAACCAACTAATATTCCATGCTGTTGGAGACCGGGCGACCGACCGAATTCTTGCTGAGCTAGAAAAAACCGGAAGCCCTGAGTTTTGGCAGACACGCCGGGTTCGTGTTGAACACGGAGCCATTCTCTGGCCGGAACAAATCGCAAAAATGGTTGAATATGGCGTAGTTTACGTCCATAATCCCATTTTTACCGTAGCTGAAGACCTCATCCAATCAAGGTTCGGTCCCGAACGGGCCAAAAATTATCAACCCGTTCGATCTGCCATGGAAGCTGGGGTTATGGTGGGCTTTGGTTCGGATACTGGCCGAGTTGCAGGAAATCCTTATCTTGAGCTAGCTTTCTCGTTGATTCACATGGCTAATCCGTCTGAGGTCATTTCCCTTGAGCAGGCATTAATTGCCTACACCCTGGGCTCTGCTTATGCTGAATTCAAAGAAAACATAAAAGGATCTTTGGAGCCGGGCAAATTGGCGGACCTGGCTGTTCTTTCTCAAAATATATTCGAAATCCGAGCATCCTTTCCAGAAATCCTGAGCCCTGAGGATCAAAACAATCTCATAGGTCGCTTTTTTACTACTCGAAGCCTGTTCACCATGGTGGCCGGATCGATCGCCTATGATGAGGGTGTTCTAGATTTAGACTGAAATTGAACGATACAAAACAAGAGAGCCGGTCAAACTGAAAAAAATGGGCAGTTCTTCTCACGGATTTTGGTTTTGGCCTGGCGCTTAATTGGAAGGGGAGAGGAAAAGGAAAGTTACTGATTTGTGAAAAAGCTCTAAATTTCACAGAACGCCGCACTAAGTGAGGGCGTTTGTATTTATTGTTGTCTATTGACTTACGCAAGCCGTCTATTTTTGATAGAATGATTTTAGTCACTGTCTGATTGGAGCTAATCACAAATGGCGGACCTTGCAGGCTTTTCTCTAGAAACCTCCATTTACTGCGGATCAAAAACAGCTGTTTATCGTGGCGTCCGCAAGGACGGCAAGAGAGTTATCGTCAAGACGCTTCTCCATGAGTTTCCAGAACCCGATGATATCGCTCGATTTCAACGGGAGTTTGAACTTGGCTCCTCATTGAAACATGAGAATATAGTTCAGTATCTGAGTCTAGAGAAGTTGGGATTTGGCGTCGCTATTATCGAGGAAGACTTTGGGGCCGTTTCCCTTAAGGAATTTATTGATTCAAAACCCTTAGATCTGCTGAATTTCCTGGAAATAGCCTTGGGCATTGTGGCCGGTCTGGAAGCTACTCACCGCAAGCGAATCATGCATAAAGACCTTAACCCCAGAAACATAGTTTGGAACCCCAAAACTCGAATTGTGAAGCTGATTGATTTTGGCCTTGCTTCCCTTTTGGGCGAGGAAATGCAGGAGGCCTTGAGCCCGGACCGTCTTGAGGGCACGTTAGCCTATATATCGCCAGAGCAAACCGGTCGAATGAACCGTTTGGTAGACTACCGCTCAGATTTTTATTCTCTTGGAGTTACATTCTACGAAATGTTATGTGGTAAACCTCCTTTTGTGTATGCCGAAGCTCTGGAAATGGTTCATGCGCATATTGCCAGACGGCCCAAGCCTATCTTTGAGTTGAGGCCAACGTTGCCCAGGGTTTTATCTTGTATTGTAATGAAATTACTGGCTAAAAATGCAGAAGATCGGTATCAAAGCGCCTATGGCCTTGGCGCTGACTTAAAACGGTGCTTGGATTTTATTTCCGCGGGCAGGGTTGTCGGAGAATTTGAACCTGGCCAGGAAGACATGCCTGAACAACTGAGAATTTCCGGTCGCCTATACGGTCGCGAGAGGGAACTGAAGATTTTGACTGATGTTTTTTCAAGAGCAGAGAAGACCGATAAAGAAATTTTACTTGTCTCCGGATATTCGGGCATCGGAAAGTCGTCTCTTATCCGAGAACTTCAAAAACCGATTGTTGAAAAAAGGGGGTATTTCATATCCGGGAAATTCGACCAATACCGAAGAAGCTCACCCTATGCTGCTGTGATCCAGGCGTTCCGTGGTCTTTGCGCCGGAATTTTGACAGAATCGGAATCAAGGATGGATCGCTGGCGAAAACGCATTATTGAAAATGTTGGGGTCGGTTATACCAAGCTGATTGAACTGATTCCCGAGGTTGGCCAGATTATGTGCAAGGCCAGTCCGGACCTCGACCTGGAATCAGATGAATTGTTGATGAACTTCCATGCAATATTCCAAAATTTCATCAAATCCTTTTCAGATAAGGAGCATCTTTTAGTGCTGTTCCTGGATGATTTGCAATGGGCGGATGGGCCGAGTCTGGAGCTGCTGGAAGCTGTCATCTTGGATTCCGAGTCCACCTTTCTTTTCATTGGGGCTTATCGAGATCACGAGGTGAAGCCAGGCCACTCATTACAATTAATGCTAAACCGGCTGAAGAAAAATGAGATTCGAATTCGCGAACTGAAACTGCGTCCCCTCCTTCAAAGACATTTGGAGCAATTGCTGGGCGACACGCTTTTCTGTGAAAAAAGGATCAAACCGCTTGCCGCTTTAATCAGTAAAAAGACCGGAGGAAATCCCTTTTTTGTGAGTGCATTTGTAAAGCGTCTTCATGAAACCAACCTTCTGACATTCAATCCCGGTATTAGACAGTGGGAGTGGGATATGTCGCGAATTGAAGCCGAGGCGATTACGGACAATGTAGTAGAACTCATGCTTGAAAAGTTGCGTCTGCTTCCCGAGGAAACCCAGGGCCTTCTGCAGGCCGGTGCTTGTTTGGGCAACGGATTTAATTTACAAATACTGAGCCAACTCAATGGTTTTGCCCCCACAAGGGCTTTGCGATTGCTCTGGCCAGCATTCCGAGAAGGTCTACTCATTCCTGGCGGCGATGAGTCTGCGTCTTTTCGAGAAGTGGATTCATCTACCCAATTGCCAAATTCAGCAATCTCTGCACCTTTGCGATTCTTACATGACCGAGTTCAACAAGCCTCATACTATTTGGTTGAAGACGAAAAAAAAGCCGCGCTTCATCTGAAAATCGGACGGATTCTTTTGAATAAACTCAGTTCAGAAGAACTGGAAGAAAGGTTATTTAACGTCTTGGACCAGTTGAACAAAGGCCGTTTTCTGATTATAGATGAGACCGAGCGATTGCATCTGGCGGAGTTGAACCAGCGAGCTGGAGAGAAGGCATTGCGAGCAGCAGCCATTTCAACTGCTTCCGATCTATTTAAAGCTGCAATTGATCTTTTGCCGGACCATATATGGGACACTAATCACAATCTGGCTTTTGGAGTTCATGACAAGCTGGCGCTTTGCGAGCACTATCTCATTAGGCAAGATGATGCCGACAAACTATACAAATATCTTTTCTCCCATGCCAAGACCGATACTGAAAAAGCTTATATCCTTTCATGTTACTTGTATCAACGTCCCTGGCATGAGAGCTGGGAAAATTTGGAAGGCCAGTTTAGGGAAGCATTATCCTTTTGTGGTGTAGACTTTCCCAATCAAGACGATTTAATAGGCGCTGCAGAGCACGAAAGGGAAGAACTTTCAGGTTGGTTTTCCGACTCGAGTATCAATACATTTTTCTCCCCAAAAGTACAGGACGCCAAATTTCGAGAAGTTGCCAAACTTCTAAACTTTGCATCCAATAAAGGTTACACGACTGGAAATATCACCCTTTTTACCTACTGTGTATTAAAAGCCATGAACCTTTTTCACAAATATGGATCTTTTGAAAATGGTTTCAGGTTACTTATAAGCTATTGCCAGTTGAATATAGTAGAAGGAAGATTTGAAAAAAGTTATATTATGGGAAAGAAAATCCTAAAAGCCATGAGAAGTGAAAAACCGGACCAATTCACATCAGGCGGCTTAAGCGACCTTGCTTCCACAATCATGTTGTATGGCGATTCGTTCTCAAAGGTCTATTCGCTCTACGATAAAGCAACTGCGACGGCCAATGAAATAGGCCTATCACTTGGGTTGATCACCTCCATGGGGAATAAGATGTTTATATTATTCGCTCATGGTAGGGATCTTAATTCCTTTTGGGATTACGCATCGGATCTGGACGATCTTGCGAAGTCGAGGAATTTTCCTGTGTGTGAAGATCTTTGCGAAGCTTATCAGCAACTGGTTCTCATTTTAAAAGGGAAGGGAGAGTCACATTTTCTTACCGAGAAAGGTTTGGGATCTGAAGCTTGGGCGCGTATCCATATAAGCAATATCCGGGCGCAAATTCATCATCTGCGTCTGCAGGCCGATTTCTGGATGAAAAGTACAAACCAAGCTTTAGAGACAGCTATTGAAGTATCACCTCTTTTAGATTTAATTCCCGGATATATTCATGTTGTGGAGCATTATTTTCTACACGCTTTGCTTCTTGCGAGATCTTTTGCAGATTCAGGTAATCCAAAAACACTTGTTGACCTTGATCAGTTGCTTTCCAAATTAGATAAATATCGAAAAGCGTGTCCCGAAAATTTTGGTCATAAATACTTTCTTGTTGCAGCTGAAAGAGCCCGCGCTTTAAGAGTAAACATGGAAACCATTTGCGATCTCTACAATGCAGCAATATCAGATTCTTCAAAATATGGATTTATCCAGTATGAGGGTTTGGCTAATAGATTGTTTGGCGAGTTCTGGTTAGAAAAGAAGATGGATAGGATCGCAAGGTCCTACATTGTTGAAGCCCGGTATTTGTATCAGCACTGGGGAGCCGAAGGTTTGGTGTTAGCGCTAGATCGAACATTTGAAAAACTACTTCATGGTGTTGTTCCTGCGCAAGGCAGATCTTCGAACACGGTCACTTTCGATTCGAGACTCATATCAACTGGAAGTCGTAGCGACGGCGCATCTCTGGATATAGAGGCAGTTTTAAAGGCCACTTGCGTGATCTCAAGTGAAATTAATTTAGAAAAACTTTTGGCTGCCATTATGAGAACTATGTTGGACAGTGCGGGGGCGCGTCGAGGCCTGATGATCCTTCAAAAAGATGGCTGTCTTTTTATCCAAGCGGAACTTGACAATCAGAAAAAGGAATTATTGCAAAGCCTCCCCCTGGAACAGTGTGACGGTATTTCGGAAGCCGTGGTGAGATACGTCTTGAGAACCGGAGAAAATCTGGTGCTGCCCGATTCAGAGAAAAGCAAGTTGTTCTCAAGAGACCCCTACTTGGAGCGTGTCGGCCCCTGCTCTATACTTTGCACCCCTGTTAAATATAAAGACCGAACTCTGGGGGTTTTGTATCTTGAAAACAACCTCTCACTCCAGGCTTTTACGAGTGAAAGGTTGAAGGTTCTTCAAATACTGCTCACGCAAGCGGCTATTTCCCTTGAGAATGCGCAGCTTTATCAGGACACTCTGGAGCTCAACCTTTCTTTGAAAAGCATGAATCAGGCGCTTTCCGAGGAAATGGAGGTCCGTAAAAAAGTAGAACAAAAAATCCGTGAATTAAATGAGGCTCTGGAACAAAGAGTCAAGGAAAGAACTGCAGCTCTGGAGGATGCGCAAAAAGAATTAATTGAACAGGCTCACCTGGCGGGAATGGCAGACATTGCAACTTCGGTTCTTCACAATGTTGGCAATGTGCTGAACAGTGTCATTACATCAGGTCAGCTCATCGACACCACACTGGGAAATTCCAAGACTTCTTCTCTAGCAAAGGCTAACACCACTTTGTTGGAAATTATTAATCGGAGTTTTCCAGATCCCACCTCCAAAGAACAACGACTCGTCCATTATTATCACATTTTGGGTGATCTGCTCATGGAGGATCAGGAACTGATTAAAGACAATATAACCAGGATTCTCCATAAAGTGGAAATTATTAGAAACGTCATTATGTCTCAGGAAAAGTATGTAGCTGGGGGGGCTCATACTGAGGTGTTTTTTCTTGATGGCGTTGTCATGGACGCTCTGGCCATTCTTGAGAGTCAGTTGAGTAGAGAATCTATCCAAATTGTCCGGCGTCCTCATGTGAATCCAGAGGTAAAGGCCCAGAAAGCGAAGTTGGTGCATGTTCTGATGAATATTATTCGAAACTCTGTAACCGCCATGCGGAAGAATAATAGTGAAGACAAAATAATTACTATTACTGTCGGTGTTAAAACAGCCAACGCCTTCGTAACGATCGCGGATAGAGGCGAAGGGATTCGTCAGGAAGATCTGGGCCGGGTATTTACCCATGGGTTCTCAACTTGGTCTGATTCAAATGGTTTTGGGTTACACAGTTGCGCAAATTCTCTTGTAGAAATGAAAGGTAAGATTAAGGTCGAGAGCAAGGGCAGAGGAAAAGGCGCTTCTTTTACGTTAGAGCTACCCCTCGCTAGTGGTGCTTTGTCTATCAAATAGCTTGCGAGAGTTGGGTTGATAGGCGCTTGTATTTATTTCTGGATGACCAACTTTTGCAAGGGACCCTTGTTTTGGGAGGCTATGAGGCCTATTTGCAAATATCTCTCGGCTTCATCATGCTTCCCCATTTTTCGAAGGAGCTTGATTAAGGAGACATAAGTACTTGTGTGTTTAGGTTCCAGTTGGAGTGCTCTGACCAGGGCGTCTCTGGCTTTTTCTTTCTCTCCCATATAGCTGTAAATTCTGCCTTTATACATCCATGGCAAATTCAGGTTGGGGCTCATTTCAATTGTTCTATCGAAATGTTGCAACGCTTCTTTGTCCTGTTTCAACCCAAACAAGGCCAGACCCAAGTTGTAGTGAACTGTGGGTGTTTCTTTGAGTTTTAGGGAGTGAAGCAAGGCCTCTTTGGCATCGCCGTATTTTCTTAGACCCAGATAAGCCAAACCCAACCAAAGACTGGTTTTATTGTGCTCGCCAAAGGTCTTGTTTATATAGTTTGCGGTCTTAATTGCATCGGAAAAGCGTTGCTGGCCAATCTCCCCTTTGAGTTTATCAAGATAGGGGGTTATGGGCAATCCTTCCATCTGCGGCAACAATCCTGATAAGGCATTGAGAGCATCTGAGGTTGGTTGATTCCGCATTACGCTGATTATCTTATAAAGTTCTGCTTCCTTTCCTGACGGCGGATTTCCGAAGGACACAGTTTCGATCCCAGTAATGATGGGATTCTTCTTTTCAATAGGCTGCACCAGGCTCTCCTGGTCGAATGGCCCTTTGGATATGTAATGATCGGTCATAGTAACCAATACTACATCCCGCGTTCGCCGGGTTGGCATATGACAGCCGACACAATTCTCGCCATCAGTAAGAATGGGCTGATGTTTTTCAACCTCGCTCTGGTGACAATCCAAGCAGACAGTGGAGACATGGGTCCTGAATGCCTTGGATTCCGGCTTTATATGAGGGTTGTGACAGCTTATGCAAGCCATTTTCCCTTCGCTTTTGGTATAGCATTTACTTTGGTAGAACCTATACCCATGGTGATTGATTTCAAACCGACCGGGCTCAGGCTCGTTTAATTCTTCTACTTCAACATGGACCAGGTAGTCTGAAAGTATTTGGCCAGGTCGAAATGAATAATCTGACCGGTCAAATCGACGGGCTCCCATTATGGCGACGGAAGGAAGCATGTGACATTGAAAGCAGACGGAATCACGCTCCTTATTCTTGAGCTTTCGAGGGTTTACGATTAAACTTCGGATTTCCTCATGGGGTTTCCCCAAAATACCTGCTCGCATATGTTCAGCGCCGGGACCATGGCACCGTTGACATCCCGTTCCCTCGGGCAGAGCATTAGGGTATTGATGGGTGTCCCAGTGAAAATCGCTTGCCTCAGGAACTTCCGGCAAGGCATTATGGCAGAAGAGACATTGGCGATTTGCTCGCCTCATTATGCCAAGGTGATAGGCGCCTTCAAAGCCCGGCGACATTCCCCAAGTGTGGTCTTCAGAATACCACCCTAAAGGCAACATGTAAATCTCGCCCCAGGGGGTTTGGTACAAGTAGCTTCTCGCCCTATTACCAGACCCCATAACCCAATCAATGCGTCTTTTAAACTGATTGATCGGTTTTCCTCTGGAGTCTTTCATGTAGCGATGAAAGATGAGTTCATCTCCCTCCAGATCTATTCTGTAGAATCTCTGCGACGCTTTGTGAAAATATTCCTTGCCGAAATCTTCTATTCGTTTTGCGTTTTGGGGTTTAGAGAAGGATTGAGACATGCCTACATGTTGATAGGACTGGTATATTTCCATGTGACATAAGCTGCAGGCTTTGTCCGGCACATATTCAGCAGCGGCCCCCTTTGTTGCCTCGTAACCCAGGATAGAGAGAGGATCTTTTTCAGGTTGCGGCTGAATAAGCTCATCAGAACCGAAGGCGTATTGCCCCAACAGAATGAAAACTATGCACTGTATTTTCACCCCCATGGTAACCCCCTTCCTGTCTTTTCATCATAAGGCGCCGACAATTTGCTGTAAAGATAATAGCTGTGAACAGGGCTGGTCCGGTTATTGATCATAGCCGGACCCCTAAAACCCATCAAATTGCAGCAATGCACTCGATTTCAATTAAAACGTCTTTTGGCAGTCGCGCCGCTTCAACGCAAGAGCGAGCTGGTTTGTGGTCGCCAAAGAAGTTGGCGTAAATGCCATTGATGGTGGCAAAATCGTTCATATCCTTGATGAAAATCGTAGTCTTCACAATATTCTGGATATCACCGCCTCCAGCGCGAACAACTGCCGCAAGATTTTTTAACACTGCATGGGTCTGGGTTTCAATATCCTCGCCAACCAGCTCTCCGGTCGTTGGGTCCAATGCAATTTGACCGCTGGTAAATAGCATGGAGCCAACCTTGCGAGCTTGAACATAGGGACCGATAGCCTGTGGGGCATCTTTGGTTTCGATAATCGTTTGTTCCATAATAGACTCCTTAATCGAGATGAATGGGCCGATGGCATTTTACCTTAAAACAAGCCAATCCCGGGTAGGATCTTTGCGAAAGTCGGCTAATTCCTTTTTCTTACACGAAGATATGGGTTTTGATGATAAAATAACGAGGCAATCAACGCATTGTATGGGAAGAAACCGCCCCGGCTGGTTGTTCCCCTGCCGTTTGAATTTGCCTTCTGTAATTAACGTCGGTGAGGTTGAGACTTTGCTTAAAGCAGAACTGGAGCCACGGGAAGAAGCCCGTTACCTCCTCTCATTATTCGAACAATCCATGCCAGCTTGTATCAAAATGGTCCATGACCAATTTAATGTAATACAGGCCAGGGCCCAGTTCTTACTGACACTGGGCACTTTGACACTTACCATTACAGGGTTTTCCGGTCCAAAAATTGCTGAAACCAATTTATTCTCTCGATACAGCATTGCGATTGGTATTTTTCTAGTTTTGCTTTCTATGCTAATGATGCTTCTTGGGACCAATAAAATACGCTGGGTGACACAAGCGCGAGATGACACTCCGGAGCTCACTCTGACCGCTATTCTCCGGTACCGAAATCGGAAGACCCGATATTACCGAGTTGAACTCTACTTGCTGGTAGTAGGCCTTGCTTGCTATGTTGCTAGTATTATTTCTTTTCTTCTCTATTTCAAGAGCCAAACGTAGGAGCACTCATGGCGGAACTCTATGGTCTGAGCCTGACCCAACATCTGGACAATATTCTGGAAGAAGCCAAGCACCATAAAACCATTTATGGGTATCCTTTGAAAAAGGTTTTTAAACCAGACCCGAGTAAAGATCTCTCGGTTGTTTTCCACAAACGCAAAGCTGCTACACCGTTGGGGCCTGCATCTGGACCCCATACTCAAATGGCTCAAAACATCCTGCTTTCCTTTTTGGGCGGCGGTCGTATCATGGAGCTGAAAACTGTTCAAATCTTGGACCGGTTGGAAATCCCCAGGCCTTGTATCGACATGCGAAATATTGGTTTCAATGTTGAATGGTCCCAGGAGCTGCGTTTAGACGAATCTTACCACGAATACGTCGTAGCCTGGGTCTTATTGAAAATTATAGAGGAAATGGAGCTGCTTGACATTCCCAAAGGCGACCCTTTTTATAATACAATTTTTGATCTTTCAGTAGGTTATGATCTTAAAGGTATTTCATCGCCTGCTGTCACCAACTGGATAACAAGAATGATGAAGGCCGGGCCTTATATTGACCGCCTCTTGAAGGACTTACCCCCGAGGTATGCGGCTTACCGTAATCTGAGTGTGAACCCCAGAATTTCCAACTCTTTGACCCTGTCCACTTTCCATGGCTGTCCACGCAACGAAATTCAATCCATTGTGGAGTATCTCATTGGTGGTCTGGGGCTTAATGTTCTCATCAAAATGAATCCTACCCAAGCAGGATTTCATTTTGTAGAAAAAACTCTAAATCAGGATCTGGGCTATAAACACATTCAGCTTGATCTAAAATCTTTCCAAGATGACATGCAGTTTAAGGAAGCTGTATCCATGATGAAGGATTTAGAAGTATTTGCTCGCGCGCTGGAGCGGAATGTTGGGGCCAAATTCACCAATACTCTAGTGGTTAACAACAAGGATAACGTGTTTACAGATAGCGTGATGTACCTGTCAGGCCCCCCCCTCCATGTCATTTCCATGAATGCTATGCTCAATTTCAGAAAACAGGTTGGAGCTCATATTCCTATTTCCTTTTCGGCTGGGGTAGATAGTGAGAATTTTGTTGATACGGTTTTGTGTGGCATGGTTCCTGTCACCTCTTGTAGCGATCTGTTGGGAAAAGGCGGATATACTCGTATGGTGAACTATCTCCGCAAGCTTGAGAAGGCGATGGATAAAAGCGGTTGTAAAACCATCGAGTCCTTTGTCAATCAAACTTCCGGCGGCGCGCCTGGCGTAGTGGGGGGCGTTCAAAACGCTATGGAAATTGTGCCTCGACTCATCGAAAATCCCAAATACCATTATAAGGCCAATTCTAAGCCCCCAAAAAAGGTTGGTTCAAAGCTTGAGTTTTTTGACTGTCTTACGTGTAATATCTGCCTGCCCGTTTGTCCAAATGCGTCTAATTTCTCTTTACCCGTTGGCAAAAGCAGCAGCAAGATTCATCACTTTAAATGGGACGGAAATTCGTTCACACCTGGGGAAGCAATTCTTTTTAATTTGGATAAACCTGCCCAGATTGCCAATTACGCAGATTTTTGTAATGAATGCGGCAACTGCGATACCTTTTGTCCTGAAGACGGTGGACCCTACATTGTTAAGCCCCGATTCTTTTCAACCAAAAAAACATGGGAGAAATCCCCACAACTCGACGGGTTCTATTTTGAAAAACCCCATATCATGGTGGGTCGAATGGATGGAAGGCTTTATAGGCTTGAGGTAGAGGATGCATTGGGTATTTCCCATTTTACTACACCCGAGGCAGTATTTAAATTAAACCAATGCCATGAGGTAATCGAAGGGGAGTCGCTTGGTTTAGAGCCTGGAGATGTGGTAGATATGCTGCCTTACCATCGCATGTTAAGTCTTTTAAAAGGATTCGAGCAATCCCACGATTATGCCGCAAAGCTTCTTAGGGAGTCATTTCACTAGCTCAATGCACATTGCTCCAGAAAATCAATCAGTCGAGGCGCCTGGGCGGTTATTGTCATTTCCGATTGGACCCAGTTTCGCCCATTAAAGCCCAACTCTCTTCGCAGAGATTCGCTGTCGAGCAGTTTCCGGAGATGCCGAACCCAAGATTCGTGATCATCGGCAAGATACCCTGCGCCAGATTCAGAAATGTACCGTGTATTCACTCCTACGGGACTTGCGACTCCAGGCACTCCCGCTGCAAGGTATTGAATAAGTTTCAGACCACACTTCCCTCTTGACCAGGGTGTAGGGGTTAGCGGCATGATGCCCAGATCGAATGACTCTATTTCTGCTACTTCGGTGTCTTCAGACCAGGGAACCTGTACAATGGGGATTCCCTCAGCCTTAACTTTGGCGCCCACAACCTTCAATTTCAGAGGGTAGATTTCGGCAAGCTCACGGAGTGCGGGAAATACATCCTCTAAAAAAAAGCTGGTCTTTTGAGATCCAATCCAACCAATAGTTAAACCATTGGATTTGTGAGTGGCAGGTGCGTATTTAGCCCAGTCCACCACTGTTGGAATGATTGCAACCCTCTCATTTACTCGGCCTACGTATTCGGCAAGGAACTCATTACCGGTGATGACCCCTGATGCGGTTGAGAGAATACGTTTGAACTTATTTTGAAGCATGGGTCTGTTTTCGTAACGCAACCAGTTTGCATCATCAAATTCGTATACCCTGCGTCGTGGGAGAGCCCGATGGAGCCACCGCTCCAAAGTAGACGGAATAAAGGGCAGTAACTCCCCTTCAATCCAGGCCATGTCATATTTTCTTCCAGACAAACAATGCCCCAAACGCGCCAACAATCTCTGTACCAAATAAAACGAGTTCACTTTCCCCTCATCAAACAGGGAGCTTAGGTAAGCGTCAGTGAAAAAAGGCAATACCGTACATTGGTGCCCACGTTCGACTAGGTGTGGCAGGAATTGGTAAAAACGATACCTGGAACTTGGCCCTCGTACAGGATATTTAGTCAACACAATAATTTTCAAAGATCTGCCCTCTTCCAGGTTGCAACATCCCACCACGCAAGAGCATAGGCCTTGAGCGTTTGCATAAATCCAGTTCGTTTCAAAGCAGAAAAAATAGCATGAGTCACAAGATCCAACATGAGGATGAATAGAAGCGGAAACCAGGTCCAGGAGCCGCCATGTTTTCGAAAGTAATGACGCATTGATCGCATGGTTCTTCTAATTGTTTGCGTTTTCACCTTTTTGGAGGAACCGCCACCTTCATGAAAGACCCTGGCGTCGGCATCGAAAAACACTTTGTAACCCGCCTTTTTTACCCGAAGGCAATAGTCCACTTCCTCATAATACATAAAGAAGGAGGTGTCTAAAATGCCCACTTTTTCAACAACTTGTCTGCGAATGAGGAATAAAGAGCCCATTACCTGGTCCACTTCTCGGGAAGTTTGGTGATCAAAGTCGCCCATTTTATAGGCATTTAGGAAACGGTGCTTAGGGAATAGGCGATTTAAACCGGTTGCGTCAATAAACTGGTGAAGGAGGGAAGGGAACCGGCGGCAACTGGGTTGAATGCTGTCATTGTTACCCAAGATCTGGCAGCCTAATACCCCAATCTCCGGATCTTTCTCCATCCGTGAGTGGAGCACCTCCAAACAACCTGGCTTGAAACGTACATCGCTGTTTGTTAGCACATGATAAACCCCTTTGCTAAGAGGAAACAGTGTTTCATGGCCCTTTGCAAAGCCAAGATTGTCGCTGTTTCTCACCAACTCTACTTCGGGGTATTTCTTTGATACCATTTCGGTTGAACCGTCAGAACTATTATTATCCGCCACCAGAATCTGAATGTTAAAACTACCTTGCACCTGTAGGATGGAAGCCAGGCAGGCATCCAACAGGTCCTTGGTGTTCCAGTTTACAATGGCGAAGGTGAAAGTAATTTCCAAAAATCGAAGCTCCGAAATCGTCGATCGGCTTTTGATGAGCCAATCCGGCTAGACATAAGGTAACTCACCTTGCCCCTATTTTTCGAAAAAAATGTCAGGAACACCTCAGAAAAGGGTTTTTTTAAGCGCACCGGGCTTTTTCCAGACGAATGGATGGTATCGGTTTGCTTTTTTAGTTGCCCAGATTTAGGTAATTACGAGCGCGAAAAAAGAAGGGGTTGTGATTTGTTTTGACTGGGGAAGTCGCCAAATTAGGAATCTGGAGGATCATCAGGGATGTGATCCAACAGGCTCACCTTATGGTGGATTTCAAAAACTGATCCAAACGCAGCAAAATAATTATTGGAAGATCTTGTCGCAAGCCAGAAGGTGTTATTTCGTTGTATTAATGAGAGTTATGGCGTTCTTGGCCATTGGGTTGCGATTGAGATGCGGAATGCTGCACTATTGACTTGAAGCCATTTATGGAATTAAAATAAGGGCTTGAAAAATTTGACGGTGATGGTGTGTATGAGCCGAGATCCCAGCACGTTTGAAGAACCAATTTTAGAACTAAAAGCCAAGATAGAAGGCTTAAAGGCGCAGCTTCCTACGCCTCAGATCGAAAAAGACATACAAAAGCTCGAACAGAAAAGGGCCAAATTGCAGAAGGATATTTTCGGCAATCTTACGGACTGGCAGCGCTGTATCCTGGCCCGTCACCCCAAGCGCCCATATACCAGAGACTACATTGAGCATCTGTGCGAGGATTTCGAAGAATTGCAAGGGGATCGGCGTTTTGCAGACGATCCCGCTATAATGGCGGGGTTTGCTACTTTTCAAGGAGAGACCATTTGCATCATCGGTCAACAAAAGGGCCGAGATATGAAACAAAAACTCCACCGGAATTTTGGCATGCCGAGGCCGGAGGGTTATCGTAAGGCAATCCGCATCATGAAATTGGCGGAAAAGTTTAATGTTCCAATTATCACTCTTATTGATACGCCCGGGGCTTATCCGGGGATTGATGCAGAAGAGCGGGGGCAGGCTGAAGCCATTGCTTACAATCTTAAGGAAATGGCAATGGTTGAGGTGCCCATTATTGTTTATGTGATTGGAGAGGGTGGTTCAGGCGGCGCTCTTGCGCTTGGAATTGGAGACCATATCTGTATTTTGGAGAATGCCATTTATTCGGTTATTTCTCCTGAGGGTTGCGCTTCCATTTTGTGGAAAGACGCCGGTCAGATGGATCAGGCTGCCGAAGCCATGCATATCACCTCCAAAAAATTGTTGAAGTTGGGCCTTGTGGACAGTGTTTGCCCTGAGCCTTTGGGTGGGGCGCACGATAATCCAGCAGAAATGTGTCGCCTCTTGGGCGAGCATCTCCACAAACAATTGGAAATGCAGCGTGCATTAACTGTCGAGGAACGTCTTGACGCTCGCTACCAAAAGTTTCGGTCCATGGGCATGTACACCCAGGCAGGTTGATATGGACAACGCTTGGCAGGTTTTAGAGCCCGATCCTATAAAAGTTGAAGAACTTGCGCAGTCCTACAACCTGGATCGGCTGCTTGCTAAGTGCATACTAAACCGTATGCGGGGAAACCGGGACATTGACAACTTTCTCAGGCCGGAAGACTATGAATCCCCGTCGCCGTTTCTCATTCCAGATATGGACAAAACGGTAGACCGAATCCAAAGTTCCATTGAGAATGGAGAGCGCATTTGCATATACGGTGATTACGACGCAGATGGAGTGACCGCCATCGCCATTCTTACCAACTGCTTGCGCGAGTTGGGCTCCGATGTGTTTTATTACATTCCGGATAGATTCTTTGAAGGTGTGGGACTGCATTGTCAGCGGCTTGCCCTGTTGAAGAACGATGAAAAGGTGGGTTTGGTTATCACGGTGGACACCGGAATTCGAGCCTTTGAAGAAATAGAATATGCTCGTGAATTGGGCTTGGACGTCATAATCACCGACCACCATACTCCTGACGAAATCCACCCTGCCGCCTATGCTGTTTTGAATCCCAAAATTCAAGGATCGCAATACCCATTCCCGCATCTGTGTGGTGCAGGCGTAGCCTTAAAAATGGTTCAGGCTCTGAATGAACGGGCGCCCAACAAAATCAATTTGGCCCGCTATCTCCAAATTGCTGCAATTGGCACCATTGCTGACATGGTGCCCCTTCGAGAAGAGAATCGCTGGATTGTGGCCCAGGGTCTGCGGCATATGGATGAAGAAGAAGGCGGTCCCATAAAGGCCTTGCTCCGTAAGGTGGGCATTCGTGGAAAGGCCACAGCGCTAGACATTAGCTATAAGGTAGCGCCGCGAATCAACGCTCCAGGTCGTTTAGGCGACCCCGACACAGCTATTTCATTCTTTGACTGTCAGCAACAAGAGGACATTACTCGAACTATCGAGATCATGGATGGCATGAACAGCATCAGACAAATGTTGGAACGGGAGCTCGAAGAAAAAATGGAGCTTCAGCTCCGTTCTATTTACAGAACGGGACGGGTTCCACCCTTTATTCTGGTGGCGGGACGACATTGGCATCGAGGCATTCTGGGGATCATGGCGTGTAAAATTCTCAGACGCTTTTCAAGGCCTGCCTGTGTCATCTCCTTCGACTCAGAATCTGCTCACGGCTCCATTCGTGGATTAAGCGGTCTTAATATGTTGGAGGCTCTGCACCAAATTGCGCCCCTGATGACCAGTTTTGGCGGTCATCCCGAGGCGGCGGGCGTTACAATGCCGGTAACCAATATCCCTCAATTCAACAAGCGCATGAACGAAATTTTGGGAAAAATGCTGGTTGAATTCGAAAGGCAATCGACCTGTTCGATAGACGCCATTATCAATTGGTCTGATCTTAATGACCAGATGTTTGAGAATCTAAGGCGCATGGCTCCTTTTGGCATAGGAAACGCCGCACCTGTATTCTTAAGCGCCAACCTGATTCTGGAATCGGAATTGATGCGAAAGGGACCCTGGTTCCATTTTGAAGCGAGCGACGGCTCCATTTCCAGAAAATGCTCATTTTACCACCCAAATGACTTGAATTTTCAATACGAACGGTTTGATTCCGTTGACCTTGTATACTCCTTAAAAGCGTTCCGTAATGAATACCAGGTGCAAATCATTGAAATGAAACCGTCTACAAATGAAACCTGATGTGAAACAATTTAGACTGTTTGAAGGATTTGAACGTAATCTATTAAGGTGGCATGTGTCGTATAATGTTAATGGCCGTTGCATGGATCTGGTGATTGAATGTACAGAAAATTACTAACCCGAACATTGGTGCTTCTAATGATAGCCGTTCTGGGTTATTTTGCCTTCATTTCTGGGGATGTAACCCAGGAGGTGCCCATTGAGAAGAGTTCTGAACAATCAGGCATGATCACAGAAGATACCATGCTGGGGACGGACGCCCACTACAAATCGTTCAATCCCAGAGGAGATGTCATTAGCACCGGGTCTTCTATGAAGGTTACAATAGAGGGCGAGAGCCTCCGGCTTGAGGACGGCCTGGAGCTGGAAACCTATGAAATTGGTGGAAAGAAGTACAGTGTCAAAGCGGATAGTTTCGGAGTGGGCTCTGAAAACCAACGAATTCTTACTGCTGAGCCGGGCCATAAGATTATTCTTACCGGAGAGGATGTCTCCATTGAAACCGTAGGCCCCCTGGCTTACGATAACCTCAAGAGTATTTTCTCGACTGAAGCTCGGGCTTATTACAAAATGGGGGATGCCCATGGCCAGTCAGAAGGTTTGCGTTACAAACCCGACGTATTCTTGGAACTCCAGGGGGATTGTATCTTCAACTCCCACTCGAATACAGAGAAATCCACCATTACGGCGGATCATCTCTTCTTTAGGAACGAAGAAGCTCGCGGTTTAATAAGGAATGGTGTCATTACCACCGTCTCTTTGGACGGGGAAAAACGAACTCGTTTGGACGCTCGGGAAATTGCTATCACATATCAGGGGGGGAAAAGAGGAGAGCCCTTTCTTTTGGAGCAAGCCACAATGAATGGCTCGCCCGCCCGTTTTACATGGAACAATGGCGAAATGACCTCCTCTTTTTTCGAGGCTTGTTTCGACCCATCGGGCAAGTGGGTTGAGGAAATGTTGACTGGAGCCGACGCCCATTTCACTGCGGAGACTCAGGATGGTTATCACTTATTTGGACGCGGCGGTCAATTGAGTTTGCTGATGGAGGAATCCGTCCCTCGTGAATTATTGGGCCATGAACCTGTAGAGATCGAGGGTGCGCGGGAAGAAGGTCCGGTCCTAAAACTGATCGGAAAATCGGGCCTTGAAACCCAGTTCATTAAGGGCCAGGCATACTCCACCAGATTGTTTGGCAAACCTCGCTTCTCCTATGGCGGGCAGGAAGGAGAGGCGGGGCATATCAGGGTGTCTCATAATGAACGAAACATTATTTTCAGTGGCGGTGCGGAACTGCTCGATGGAGAGCAACAAGTTCGCATAAAGGCCGATGAAATCCTACTCTCCAATTGGGATCAAGAAGAGAAAGAGATCAATGCCTTTAAATTTGTGGAGATTACTTATCGTGAAGATGCGTCGGATATAGCCCAGTGTTTTGGCGAGGAACTCAAGTTCCTACTCCCCCAAAACTATATCAAACTCAAAGGTTCGCCTGCCCAGGTAAATCGCCAGAACTTAACCATAGACGCCAACACGATCGAAATGGATCGAATTGACGAATTGAGCTTCGATCTCAAAGCGAATTCGACGATGAACAATGAAGTGAACCTGCTCATGGCTACGGAAGAAGGCGCTTCCCATATTCAGGCGCGAAGCCTTGTCTACACGGGTGAAACGGACCTGTTGGTATTTGATAACGTGATCAAAGCTGTCTTTCCCAAAAAGGGGCAACTTTTTTGTAAGCAAATGAGAGTGAAGCTAAAAAACCGGGGTGAGGCAAAAGTGGTTGAAACCATTGAAGCTGAGGAAGATGTATTGTTCGAGGGCGCATTGGAAGACAGAGGAGAGGTAAAACCTGTTAATTGCAGAGCCGACCAGTTGCGTTATAATCAGGGCGAGGGTTTGATCTACTTCATTGGGAAGGGGAAAAACCTGGTGTTCAACCACCCGACTGGTGTTTTTGAGGGTCGGGAATTAACTTATAACCTGAAGAACGGTACGATTCGCGGTGATTCCGAAAAGCATGGGACCACGGTAACCCGGATCAAGATTGACGAACGAAATAACAATGATCAATGAAGGCAGGGTCTGATACGGCCGCGGATGAATACAAACACCTTAACACTCGAAGCAAAAGAACTGACCAAATCCTACAAGGGAAAGCGCGTTGTTAGAGGCGTAAGCCTGAAAGTGAGAGCGGGGGAGGTAGTTGGCCTTCTCGGACCTAACGGTGCAGGCAAAACCACCAGTTTTTACATGATCGTAGGATTGATCAAGCCCGATTACGGGGACATTACCTTGGGAAACAGAGATCTGACTGGCGTGCCCATGTACAAACGCGCCCGTTCAGGCATCTCTTATTTACCCCAGGAACCCAGCATATTCAAACGAATGACTGTGGAAGACAATTTACTTGCCATGCTCGAACTTTTGGATCTGGATGCGCAAGAGCGGATCGAGCGCATGGAAGAGCTGTTGGTGGAATTTAATATCCAACATATTCGCAGAGGGATGGGCTACGCACTTAGTGGCGGTGAGCGACGACGGGTGGAAATCGCACGCGCTTTAACCAATAATCCCTCATTTATCTTGTTGGATGAACCCTTCGCAGGGATTGACCCCAAAGCCGTTGGGGATATACAATTGATTATCGGAAAGCTGAAGATGAGGAACATCGGCGTCCTGATCACCGATCACAGCGTAAGAGAGACCTTACGGATCACCGAAAGGGCATACATTCTCAGCGACGGCAAGATACTCAAAGAGGGCACTCCCGAGGCGTTGGCAGAAGACGAACTGGTTAGGAAAACCTACCTGGGCGATCAATTTAAACTGGACTGAGTGGTGGAAAAAGCATGGCATTAGAGCAAAGGTTATCTCTCAAGCTATCCCAAAAACTGGTGATGACGCAGAGCTTACAACAAGCCATTAAGTTACTTCAGATGTCTCGCTTGGAGCTGGCGGACACAATCCAGCAGGAACTTTTGGAAAATCCCATGTTGGAAGACGCCAGAGATGGCGATGACGCCTCCGAGACTCAGGAGAAAACGAAAACCAAGGATCAGACCTCCGAGCCATCTGAAAACCAGGAAAACTTCGATAACAAATTAAATGAGATCGATATGGAATCCTATTTCCAGGATTACCTCAACGATTATCAGCCCCGCCAGGAGCGGGAGTTTGTCGATCTGTCCGATCAACCCTCCTTTGAAAATATGGTCACCCGTTCAGATACGCTTCAACAGCACCTTGAGCGTCAGCTCGGCTTGTTGCCCTTTGGCGAAGACGCCTTTGAGATTGGCATGGAAATTATCGGCAACATTAACGACGCCGGCAGACTTACTGTTGAGCTTGAAGATATCGCCGAAAGTGGAGACTGGACTCTTGAAATGGTGACCGACGTCTGGCAGGCGGTTCGGGAGTTTGAGCCGCGGGGAGTAGCCGCACGGAATCTCCAGGAATGCTTGGAAATTCAAATTGCCTATTCCGAATGGTCGGGAACTGAAGTAGAAACCATTCTCATGGAGCACTTCGATCTTCTTTCCAAGCAGAAATACAAAGAACTCATGCAGATTCTGAAGATCAATAAAGACAAACTCAAAGAATGTCTGGAGGCAATCCGAACCTTCGATCCAGAGCCGGGCCGTTCTTTCGCGCCCATGCCTCCCCAATACATTCAGCCCGATGTCTACATCTTCAAAGTGGACGACGAATATGTCATCCAATTGAACGACGAAGGCACGGCAAAGCTGAGGGTCTCCGCTTCCTATCCCCGTATGTTGGAGAAAACCGGAAAAACCGACAAGGACGCCAGCAACTTCATAAAAGACAAGTTCAAATCGGCCATGTGGCTGATTAAAAGCTTGGACCAACGCAACCGCACGATCTACAAAGTGGCCGAATCACTGGTCCATCATCAGCGGGACTTTTTTGATCGCGGAGTTGAATATATGAAGCCTCTAGTTTTGCGGGAAGTTGCCGATGACATAGGTATGCACGAGTCTACCGTTTCACGTGTGGTAAACAATAAATTCGTACATACCCCACGGGGGGTCTTTGAGCTGAAGTACTTTTTCCGATCCGGATTGTCTTCGGCAAGCGGTGAAGATGTATCCTCTCTTGCTGTTAAAGAGAAGATACGAAAGCTCTGCAGCGAGGAGTCACCTTCCAAGCCTTACAGTGACGCAACTATCGTGAAGATTCTCAACCGCGACGGAATCACCATTGCGCGGCGAACCGTTGCAAAATACCGTGAAGAATTGGGCATCCTCTCTTCATCCAAGAGACGGCAAAAGTTATAACAGGAGTGAGTATGAAAATAGATTTCACCGGACGGGGCTTCGAAATCACAAATCGTATTCGTAATTTTGCAGAATCCAAACTCGAACGCATCAAAAAACATCTCGACGAGATTCAAGATGTCGGTGTTGTTTTGAGTGTTGAGAAGTATCGGAACAAGGCGGAAATCAAGTTTCAATCCGGGAAGCGGAGCTTCCACGGCACCGAAGAAACCGCCGATATGTTCCAGTCTATCGATAAGGTTGTAGATAAGCTGGAGAGTCAGGTTCGAAAGCATAAAGAAAAGTTAACTGCCAAGAAACGACATACTACCGAGAGCATTCGGCACAATGGTGAAGCGCTTGCCGAGCCAGTGGTCTCTCATGGCGGTGGCGAAGAGGAGTTGCGGGTCATTCGCAGTGAGCGTCCTCTCACCCCAATGAACCTTGATGAGGCTCTCGAAGAGCTAGATAAACTCAACCATAACTTCATTATCTTTAGAGATTCGGATTCGGAACGCGTCAATGTGGTCTATCGACGTGATGACGGCAATGTAGGCCTCATCGATCCCAGGACCTGATCCTCGCCGTGAAAAATCATTCTTCCAAAAATAATGGTTATTTGGACATGTTGTCCGAATCATTAGAACATTCTAACCTTGCCCAATCGCCGCGGTTTACTGTGGCCGACCTTCTAGACGCTGATCAATCAATTGGGCTCAAACTTGTGGCTGGGAAGGATGGGAAAACCCGTCCTTTCTCCACCCCAAAAGTGCAACTTCTTGGATTGGCCCTTGCAGGGTTCACTGATGACCTGGAGCCGGGCAGCGCCCAGGTTCTCGGTAAAGCAGAATTGCGTTACATCAGACAATCTATTACCAAAGATCCTCCAACTTTTTTTAGCAACGAATTTAAGTATAATATCGCCTGTTTTCTGGTTCCGGACAATTTGAGAATCCCCAAAATTTTTGCCGAAAAGGCGGATCGTTATAAAGTACCGGTTCTCCGATCAGAGAAGTCCCGATTCGAGGTGGAAACAGGCGTTGTGCGCGTTCTTGAAAAGGGCCTTGCCCCACAAACCAGCTTTCACGGAGTTTTTGTCGTAGTCTGTGGGTTGGGCATTCTTATTATCGGAAAAAGCGGCATCGGGAAAACCGACTGTGCTTTGGACCTCATTACTCACGGCCATCAGTTGGTTGCAGACGATATAGTTGCCGTGAGAAAAAACCCACTTGGCCAACTGATCGGTAAATCAAAGGGGTCGGTTCGGCACCATATGAATGTTCGCGGCTTGGGCATCGTGAACGTGAAAGAACTTTTCAGTATCTATTCTGTGATGGACGAACATACCATCGACCTGGTGATCTATCTGGAGCCATGGGCTCAGGAGAAGTGCTATGCGGTTTCGGAAGGCCCCGACACCCTCAATATTCTTGGCGTGGAGAAGCCCCTATATCGTATGCCAGTTTCCAGTGGGCGAAATTGGGTAAATCTCATTCAGGTCGCCGTCCGTCGCCATATTCTTCAGGTTGAGGGTTATAATGCAGAACAAGCGCTAACTGCCAATTTAAGCGCCATACTGCAACGCCCACAGGGGACGGGTCCTTGAATAGAGTTACACCTGAAGCCGTGGTGTTTGACCTGGATGGAACCCTGCTCAACACACTTGCAGACCTGGCCTACGCCATGAATGAGGCCCTACGTTTATCAGGCATGCCCCAGCATCCTGTCGACGCCTATCGTTGGTTTGTAGGCGAAGGCATGAAGGCTCTAGTACATAAAGCGCTCCCCAGGGACCAAACCCATTTGGCTCCTGAGTGCGGGGCTTTAATGGAATCGGTTTATGAAAAAAATTGGGATAGACTCACCAGGCCTTATGATGGCATACCTGAAGTTCTTCAAGAGTTAGCCTCAAGAGGAATTGCTCTGACCGTTCTATCCAATAAGCAACACGATTTTACTCGTAAATGTGTGGCTGCTTTCTTTCCAAATATTCCGTTTCGTGAAGTGATTGGCGTAAGCGAGCAAAACCCGCCGAAGCCGAATCCAACCGGCTTGAATGGCATTCTTCATCGAATGAAAGTAGCGCCCAAAGCCTACCTTTATGTTGGAGATACTGCAATAGACATGCAGACCGCAGCATCTGCCAACCTTTACAGCGTAGGCGTTTCGTGGGGTTTTAGGCCTCGTGAAGAATTACAAAATGCAGGCGCTTGCGCTATTATTGATGAGCCGGGTCAACTTTTGGATCACTTTTGAGGGGGTCGTTGTGGAATCCATCCCTTTTAAACTCATAGGCGGCAATGGTCCGGTGCTGCATTTTGCTCATGCAAATGGCTATCCGCCTGGTTGTTACCATCGATTTCTGGAGCAGCTTACGGGATCTTTCCGAGTAGTGGCTATACATCATCGACCGCTCTGGGGACCCAAGCCCATAAACGGTCTTTGGAACTGGCGTGTTATCGCGGATGACCTGATTCGTTTTCTCGATGAAAACGGCTTCAATAAGGTTATCGGCGTGGGCCACTCCCTCGGCGGCGCAGCCACCGTGATTGCGGCGGCCAAAAGGCCCGACCTTTTCCGAAAGCTTCTTCTTATTGAGCCGGTCCTACTTCCTGAATTTATTGATTTAACAAGGTATTTGCCTTGGATTATCAGGAAGAATATTCCAGTAGTCAAAAAGGCATTGGGTAGACAAGATCTCTGGGATTCCCCGGAAAGGGCCTTTCAATACCATCGCTCCAAGCGGGCATATCGCGGGTTATCTGACGACGCCCTTTGGGACTTCATAAACCATGCGACCCATAAGCGACCGGATGGTCAGACGACTCTCACGTATACAAAAAAATGGGAAGCTTATATCTACAGTTGCGCCAATAGTATATGGAAGTATTTGCCTGATTTGAAAATGCCCGTTTTCGCTATTCGCGGGGCGCGCTCCGAATATCTTCCCGCAAAATCCTGGGAGAAATGGAAGAGGCTTCAGCCCAGTGTCCATTTTGAGCTTATCCAAAAAGCTGGGCACCTGGTTCCTATGGAGACCCCTGAAGGACTCGCCCGGTTGACTCTGCCCTTTCTACTGGATGGTGTGGAGAATGATACTCATTGAGTTGTGCAATGTCATGGTTCTAAATATCCTATGTGGTGGAATGTCTCGATTTCTTCTACGGGATATGGTTCAAGAGAACTCTGGGAATGCCATTTCATCATAATTCCTGGCACATCTGCAACGCCCTTTAGGTCTAGGCTTGTTTTTTCTCCATAGGTCTGTTCTCCCCGCTGACTGCGCCTCGAATTACCTGGGAAAACATGAAAGAGTTCAGATAGGCAAAAGCGATTGTTCATGGCGCGCCCTTGGGGGGCATATGGAAGTGGAGGTAGGCGAACTTTTGGTGAACAGCCAATCTTGGCTGGGGTTTTGATCCTCCCAATTAATTGGCTGTTTTCTCTAATTCTTCCGAACGCAACTCCTTGCGTAGTATCTTTCCTACAGCGGATTTTGGGAGTTCGTCCCGAAATTCGATCATGGTGGGCAGCTTGTAAACCGCCAGTTTAGATCGACAATAATCGATCATTTCCTGCTCGGTCGCGGTTTGACCTCTGCGGAGAACCACGAAAACCTTGATTTGCTCGCCCCGCTTGGGGTGCGGCACCCCAATGGAGCAGGCTTCTTCTACCTTGGGGTGTTCGTAAAAAACCTCATCAAAAGTTAGCATCAAGAACAATTGGCTATACAACCCAGAGTATTTCAGGAAATAAAGTTGGAATAGAGGGGGCGTTTGATCAGT
>JBNKOV010000001.1:0-33137 GCA_050294955.1 Holophagae bacterium | reverse complement strand
CTCCAATCCGGCATGGGAATTTTGCGCGCCACAGGCTTGCTCACACTGATTCTTTTTACGGGTTTTGGCGGGACTGCTGTGATCATGCGCCTGCGTGTGGGTTTGTGGGCTTTGTCAAAATTCTCGGGAATGGTAATTGTGTGGCTGGGGCCGGGCAGCCAGATTAGGATTAATACGAAATAGAGCGCCGCGCAGACCGCAATTTTCATGTACTTGCTGTCGTTGGCCTTCCTTTCGAAGGCTAACTTTTCTAGAGGTGATGGCTCCAGGGGGAGTTGGGGGCTTTCAGGATTCGATTCAGGCAGGTTTTTTGAATCCACACTTCCGGCGCCATATACCAGATCCAGCAAAGGGGATCCCCATCCTGGTTTTTTGGAGTCTTTTGGACCTTTCATTTTTTGGGGCCTCGACGGTGAAATCTTAAAAAGTTCGGCCTCTCCCAAATTGAGTGGGGCGCTCTCCTGAAATGACGGTCGCCGCCACAGGAAGACGTTTCATTATAGCTTGTTCGGGATGTTCGGGGGAGCCAGGTCTTTATTTCCTTTGCCAGGTGCTTTTACTTTGGTTTAAAGGGAGACCCGAGAATCTGTACAACACTGGCGACATGCCTTGAATCTGAGCCGAATTTGGGTTAGGATTTTGGTAAGGCCCTGTTCTATGGTGTTTTTCCAATAAGTGGAAATCATGTCCAAGGGTTTGGGTACCTTTTTGACTTGGGTGAGTTCGAGTTGCAATTAGCTCGCCTACGTCATATTTCATCCACCGGGAGAATGCGGCTGATGGGTACAATCACCAGCGCTTTGCTGCTCTCGATTTTTATGACCTCGTCCATTACCCTGGAAACCGACAAGGGACTGGATATTTTTTCGAAAACCAAAAAAATGGTGGCGGCAAATGGCGACATTCTGGTAATGACCCCTTTTGAGCTTTATCATTGGAATGACACGGGAAAGTTGATCAGAAAATACAGCAAGTCTGGCAGGGGTTCGGCGCCCATGTTTCTTTCCACCTTTCATTACGATGTGCGTCGAAAAATCACCTGGCTCATTTTCATTGAGGATCCTCATTCTTGTTTCTTTGACGAGACTGGGGAAATGATTGGCAAGGGATACGTGGAAGGGCCGTCAGGGGAGACGAAACCTGCTTATTTCAGGGATCTTCTTAGTGCTGGAAATCGGATTTTCGCTCTTCAGTTCCAGTCATCCGCCTGGGGTCGGACCCAGGATCATATCATTCAGCAGGTTGATTTCGTAAAAACGGATCGAGGCATGAAAATAGAGCTTTTTGGCAAGGCGTTTGGCCGGTTTTCGGATCTGCAAATTGAATATCAATTCGATTTCAAGCGACATTGGCTGGTTCAGAATGGACTTACCAAAAAATTTTCCCTGGTAAATCAATTGGATAATGGCGTTCAATTATTTCAACCTCCACAAGGCCAGTCTATTGAGACGGGTTTGGTGTCTGCCGGCGACCCCATGCGCATTTATCTTCCCAATTGGACTCCGCCGCCTACCATGAAACGAAATCAGGTAAAACCAGGCCCCGATGAGCACAATACCTTCAGTCAAATCACGGGCGCCTACCCCTGGGATGATCAAACCATGGTAGTCGGGTTCACGATTCCCAATCCCAACGGCCCTATATTTGGCGTCCAGAAAATTCGATTTAATGGGACTGTGGATGGCAAATCGCTGACCACATCCGGTTACTTTCTCGGCGCTCACAACGGGGAAATTTACGCCATTAGAGAGAGCGAAGAAAATGGCGTTCAAAAGTACCGGGTTGATAAATTAACATGGTAGAGATTGGCCGCCTCATTTCTGCTGATTCGTCTGGTGGTTGTTGGGTGAAGCCGGTCAATATTTTCATCATGTCAACCTTTGGGCTTGCCTCGGTTTCCAAGCTTATGTCAGAATACAGGAAGCTGTTGGTTTTTCTTTGAGATACGCAATGAGAGCGCTTTTTAAGGAGATAAGCTTCTTCCCATGATCAAGAAATTGGGCAAGTACGATGTGTTGGGTGTTTTGGGCCGTGGCTCAATGGGCGTGGTTTATAAAGGCATTGATCGAGAGATCGGCAAAATGGTGGCAATAAAGACCATGAATCAGAAAATTCTCCAGCAGTCGGAAATGAAGCAGCGCTTTTTCCGTGAAGGAGAAATCCTCAGTCAACTGAATCACAAAAACATCATAAGCGTCTATTATGCGGGGTCAGATGGCGATATTTATTACATTGCCATGGAATACCTGGAAGGCGTAAGTTTGGACCAGTTGCTTAAAGAAAAAACACCGTTGGAGATTCCAAGGGTCATTAAGATCATCAGGCAGGTTTGCGAAGGGGTGCATGCGGCTCATCAAAACTCGGTTATTCACCGGGATTTGAAACCTGCCAATATTGTGCTTATCCCCGATGACCATGTGAAGGTTTTGGATTTTGGGGTAGCCCATTTTCAGAATTCCCAGCTCACCAATTCCGGGATGCTTTTGGGAACCATCAACTATATCGCCCCAGAGCAAATAACGGGTTTGAAGGTAGATTACCGAGCCGATATCTTTAGTATTGGCGTTATTTTATATGAATTACTAACCGGTCTTAATCCCTTTTTGGGAAAGAACATCAGCCAGACCATGGTCAAGATTGTGAACACCAATCCGCCCGCTCCTGATAATATCCCCAAAGACCTGAGAACCATTTTAGACAAGGCGTTGCACAAAGACAGGAACCGGCGATATATTAGCGCCATGCTTATGGCCAGCGATCTTGATAGAATCTGCCGTGGGCAGGACGTTGGGGATACGGCGCCGGGCGTTTCCGTATCTCAGGGGCGCAAGACCCAAAAAGAAATTTTGGAAAAAATGATCAGTGAACGAATCGATGCGATTCACACTCATTTTCGTCGTGAGGAGCTGGGACAGGCTTCCGAAAAAATTAATCAACTCAAGCGTTTGAATAAAGACCATCCCTCGATCCCCGAACTGGAAATGCGGTTGGCGGAGGCTCGGAAAAAAGGCGAGGAAAAACGCCATTTTGTAGAACAGCTCACCCAAGACACATTAAAGCGAGCCAACACCCATCTTCGTGATCGTCAGTATGTACTGGCCATTGAACTGTGTAATCGCGTGCTCACGGTGGATTCCAATCAACAGGACGCCAAGGTTATCAAAGCCGGAGCGATTCGAAAGCTTGAACAGTTTCTGGCCAGTTTAAAGGATGAGGGACGGGCTTAAACGGCATGTATTTGCCTTCACTCTTCTATTAATCGTCGCCTTTGACTTTACCCCTCATGGCCTTGACTTTGGAGCGGTGTTTTTTAGAGTCGAGCCGTTTGGCCTTGGCTTTTTTGGATGGTTTTGTAGGCCTTCGTTTCTTGGGGTTAATCGATGCTTTTGCGATAAGCTCAAGAAGTCGTTCTATGGCTTCTTCCCGATTACGAAGTTGAGAACGGTGTGTTTGGCAAACAATGGTTAAGATCCCATCGGGGCTTACTCTGCCGCTGGCCAGTTCTTTTAAGCGGGATTTGACCCTTTCCGGCAGGCCGCTGGCCGAATGGATATCGAACTGTAACTGAACAGCGGTGGACGATTTGTTCACGTGTTGACCACCTGGTCCGGACGCTGTTATAAAACTTTCTTTGATATCTCGTTCGTCTATAAAAATTCCGTTCGCAGCTTCTATCATGAGATGAGTCTACACGGCTTTGCCTTTGGGCACAACTGGGAAAAGAAGGAAGGGGAGGAGATGGACTTTTTTTTTGAAATTCTAGCGAAAATAATCAAGGACCTGTCTGGTTTTTTCGGGAAACCAGACGGGGAGCCCTACTAAGTTGTGAAACTCCAAGATGTCCCGAGTAGATTTCCCGTCACGGTAGGAATGGAAGGTGATCATGGAATTCTCTTTGCGGACCGCTGGCGTTTCAATCGTTTCCTTTATGGGTTGATATCCGATAACATCCCCGCCAAGCTCTAAAAAGAGGCGCACGTATTTCTCAAGATTCTCACAATGAGGGTGGAAGCGGATGCCCAGGATATGATCTTCGCCCACAGCCTTCACCGCATTTTTGAAAATGGTCTTTAGCATGTCTTCCCGATCTTCTTGAACGAGTTGGTGCAGCAACAGATAATCGCAGGCTCCCAGTTCGACATAGCGGAACCCCACTTCACAGGCTCTTGAGCATGCGTTGCGGAATATAGTAATCAACCTGCTGTTGACGTGCTCCTCAACGGAGTTTTGAAAGCTTTCGACGCCGGCCAGAACTTCATCGGCTTCCAACCCATTGGGATGAACAATTTGAATCGCCGGGATGGCGCCGTTAGATTCTATGATTTTGCATAGCGCCCGCAATCCGTCCAGGTACTTGGGTTGGTCCACTCGAAGCAGGCTGGTCTTGCGAGAATTGGGCGGCACAACCGTGGCGGGGCCAGCAACGATCATGGCTGCCTCGCTTCGGGCAAACGCCTTGTAATGCATTAACAGTTCCGGCGTCACCCTCCCGTTTGGATTGGTCAACGGAGTCGGATGCGGCAAAACTGCGAATGGATTTTTAAAATAAAGTCCCTTGACCTGTGTTACGGGAAAATTCGGTGGTCTCATATAGGAGTTCCCTCGTCCCTTTTCCCTTATATTCGGTAACTTGTCCGATTTGTTGAGCCATATGCGACAATTTTCTGCCTTTGGCTTTTAATTTATTCTTTTTTGAGCTGCTGGAGACCCATTTAGCATTTTTACGAGGTGGGTTTCGGGAAAATTGACATCTGCCTTGTGAGTGGTGTCCGAATAATGCCGAATTGTCTTTGACAAACGACCCGGATGGTTGTACAAAGTAGGCTAGTTACCGGAATATCATCTCAACTTTAAAAATTGGGATGAGGAGAAGCGATTATGACAGACATCAATTACCAGGACCTTGAGCTTGAGGAGCTAAACTACAATTCCTATCTCAAGCTTCCCGAGTTGCTGAATCTACAGCAGTTTGTGTCCAACCCCCCACACCATGACGAGATGTTCTTTATCATTATTCATCAGACGGCGGAGTTATGGTTCAAGGAGATTCTTCACGAAACTGAAACGCTTGTTGCGAGCTTTCGCAATAACGAGATTTCACGGGCTCTAAAAGCGCTGAAACGCATTGGCGCCATCATGCAGCTGCAGATTCAACAGATTCGTCTGCTCTCTACCCTTACTCCTGTGGAGTTTGCCGGCTTTCGGGATGTATTGCGCCCAGCAAGTGGTTTTCAGTCCGCTCAATACCGCATGTTGGAATTCACTTTTGGCGTGCGCCATGAGTTCTTCCTGAAGTTTTTTGAGATGATTCCCGAGGTCAAGGCCAAACTGGAAGACATTTTGCACAAGCCTTCTGTGTATGATGAATGCCTTTTGTGTCTCAACAAGATACACCCGCTCCCAAAAGAGATTTTAGAAAGGGACGTTTCCAAGCCCTGGGAATTAAATGAAGATCTGGTGCAGGTCATCCAAGGGGTTTACGAGAATCCCAAGGAAAACTATCATTGGGTCCTATTATTTGAATCTATGATTGATTTGGACGAGTGCTTTACGCTCTGGCGGAAAACCCATGCGGTTATGGTGCATCGCACGATTGGAAATAAAATGGGAACCGGCGGCAGCGCTGGCTTCAAATTTTTAAAATCACGTGAGGATCTGCAAACCTTTCCTGAGATATGGGAAGTAAGGAACCGAATAGGAGGGACCTATTAAACTCGATTTACACAACAAAACAGCTTTAGTATGTGGCGCTTCTCAGGGGATTGGGGCGGCCATTGCCCAGGAATTGGCGGCTATGGGCTGCAGAGTGATCGCCCTTGCCCGGTCTGAAGACAAACTTAAAAGCGTTCTGGAATCTCTGGAAGGAAGCGGTCATCAGATGATTGCTCTGGATATTGCCGACCATCAAGCCTTAGAAGCCCGAGTTGGCGAACATCTTGCCCAGGGACTCATTCACGTCCTTGTCAATAATACTGGCGGCCCTCCTCCAGGACCTATTGCGGCAGCCGCCGATGATGCGTTTCTTTCTGGCTTCAAGAACCATGTTCTTACGGCTTCCCTGCTCACCCGGTTACTTCTTCCCGGAATGAAGAGCGCCGGCTATGGGCGCATTATCAATATCATTTCCACCTCGGTCCGAATCCCTATACCCAACTTGGGTGTGAGCAACACTATTCGGGGAGCAATGGCAAGTTGGGCCAAAACCCTTTCGGTAGAGGTCGCGCCTTTTGGCGTTACAGTAAACAACGTGCTGCCCGGTTATACCATGACCCCTCGTTTGGAAAAGTTGATCGCCAATTTTGCCGAGAAATCTCAGCTCACGGTTGAGGCCGCAACCAAAGTATGGCGTGACAGAGTTCCTGCTGGACGGTTTGCGGAGCCTGAGGAGGTGGCTTCGGCTGCCGCTTATTTCGCTTCTCCTGCGGCCGGCTACATCAATGGCGTTAGCCTTGCGGTTGACGGCGGAAGGACTGGTTGCATATGAAGTTCGACGTTTTCTTCTCAATTTGTCAAACTGAAGTCGATGGATATACGCCGGATGAACGGCAGATGATGCTCAACTTCTTCGACCAGGTCAAACTGGCCGATGATTTGGGCGTAGGTTGCGCTTGGGTGGCTGAGACCCATTTGTCCTGCCAGGTCCAGAAGCAAAACAAAAATGCGGTCATACCCCACTTTAAAGGGGAGATTGGACTGAATACGGATATCTTCCAGGTGGCCCATAAAATATTTGCCATGACCCGGCGGTTGGATGTCGGTTCGGCCATTCTCAATATCCAGTGTAATGGCGGACCGATTGCCAGGGCCGAGGCGGTGAAAACCTGCCTTTTACTTCATGGCCTGGATCCTCAGGAGAAAAGAAAACTGCAGATTGGTTTTGCTTCCGGTCGTTTTCCATTTTCAAATATTCCCTACGGCATCAAACCTCGGAATGAATGGGAAGAGGCGGCCTGGCCGGTCATGAAGGGAAAAATATTCCGCGAGGCAACCGAGATTTTCCTAAGGTTTATTAAAGGGGAGGTCTTCGCCTCCGATTCTGTAACCAGCCAGTCCCTGAGCAGGCCAGATTTCCGATCCGATGAGGACTGGAGCAAGGTGCTTGCAGCATATGGCCGTGATACGGACGCCATTCAAATTACACCTTTTTGGGAGTTTGACAAGGTTGGCGTGATCCCCAATGATCCGCGATTGGATTTGCTCTGGCTGACAATTGGTTCTCACGATCCGGACATTCAGGATTTTGCCAATACACTTTATCCCACGGGCGTGTTCAACCTATCGATTACGCCTACGCCACAAATTGAAGCCGCCCATTTGAGAATGGCCAAGGCCTTTCATCCTGATGGCGGACCCTGGCAACGTTGGTACATGCCTCGCACGGTGCTGGTATTTATTGACGATACGCCAGGTCTTTCAGAAGAGCAGAAACTTTCAAAGGCAAAGGACAGGGCCGAGAAGGCGCTGGCCAACTACTGGAAGGCTCTTCAAGGCACCATTCACCCAGAACGTATTGCCCAAGCCGTGGACAATGCCCTTGTGGGATCGCCTCAAAGGATCCGAGAACAACTGGAGACTCGATTCCATAGAGATGATCGGTTAATGCTCTGGTTTGATTTCAACAACCACAACAATGAGGAAGTGAAGCAATCCATGAAATGGTTCATGGAACTGGTAGCGCCCCATTACTCATGATTATTGGCCGGTTCTTCCATGGCCGGCCTGGTTTTTTTGAACGGTTTTGGATTGTAAACCACCCGAGAGACAATGAGTAAGTCCTCCCATTGAAGGGGATTGGGACTTCGCTCTGGACACCAGTAATCTTCAATTTCTGAAAATAGTTTTTCCAACTCAGCCTCCACGATCATTCTACTTTTTCCCTTCCCAGTTCACAACTGTATTGATAATTTTATTGAACGGACCTTGCCCTTTATGATTTAATTGGTTACCATTGATAAACCTTGTCTGGTCGGAAGATCTTTCAAAGGGTCATCGCAGCGGTTTATTTTTCTGGTGTTCCACGCTGATTTGTTCTAACCGGAATTCATATTTTTAGTGCAGACGTATTTGTCTTGGCCATTCAGTATTTGTGTCCTTTTTATCCGGTTTTTCTTTGATTTTCCGACCAAATAGAGGAATGTCTATAAAGGGAGCATACGCATTTTGAAAGCCGCGATCACCAAAAAAGTCTTCCGCCCCTATCACGCTGGGGATCTTGATCACCTTAACCATTTTGCAAAATTGCCACATGATCAACTCACTGCGATCAAGGCAGTTGCCGAAGTCCTCCCCTTTCGTGTCAACAATTACATTACTGAAGAATTAATCGACTGGGAACGAGCTTTCGATGATCCGATCTTCAAACTTACCTTTCCTCAGCCGGGAATGCTTGAAGGCGAAGATTTAGAACGGATGGTTCATCTTATCTCAAACGAAGCTCCCAAGATTCTGATTAAAGAAGAAGCAAGAGCCATTCAGATGAAGTTGAATCCTCACCCGGCTGGTCAGCTTGAGCTTAATGTTCCCGAACTCAATGGTCAGCCCATTAGCGGGATTCAGCATAAATATAATGAAACATTGCTATTTTTCCCGACTCAAGGGCAGACGTGTCATGCATATTGTACCTATTGTTTTCGCTGGGCGCAGTTTGTAGGCCTTGAGGAGTTGAAGTTTGCTTCCAAAGAAGCTGAATCACTTCAGTCCTATCTATCTCAGAACCAGGCTATAACCGATGTTCTCTTCACTGGTGGGGATCCCCTGATCATGAAAACGCCAGTTCTCAGGCGCTATATTGAGCCCTTAATTAAAAACCGGCCTGGAAACCTTGCTACCCTTCGAATCGGTTCCAAGGCCATGGCCTATTGGCCTTACCGCTTTCTCTCTGATGGAGACGCTGACGAGCTTCTTCGTCTTTTTGAAGAAGTCGTAGAGTCGGGTATTCATCTGGCAATCATGGCTCATTACTCTCATCCCCGAGAGCTTGAAACGCCTGCTGCTGAAGCCGCCCTCAAGCGCATTATTGCAACCGGCGCCGTGGTTCGATGTCAGGCGCCTCTCATTAAAGGTGTTAATGATGATCCTGGCGTCTGGGCGGCCATGTGGCGAAAACAGGTGTTATTGGGAGCTATTCCCTATTACATGTTTGTTGAGCGGGACACAGGACCTAAACATTATTTTGAGACTCCCCTAAGTCGCGCACTTGACATTTATCAAAATGCGTATCGACAGGTCTCTGGTCTAAGTCGGACAGTTAGAGGTCCTTCCATGTCTGCGACGCCAGGAAAGGTTTTGATAGATGGGATTGCCGAGATAGAAGGGCAAAAGGTATTTGTGCTCAAGTTTATCCAAGGAAGGAATGACGCTTGGGTTAATCGCGTCTTTTTCGCCCAATTTGATCCATGCGCAACCTGGTTAACCGACTTAAAGCCAGCGTTTGGGGCGGATCGATTCTTTTTCGAGGAAGAGCTTGAGCAATTTCGGGTTGGAAAGCCGGGATGCGCTGACGGCCTGACCGTCTCATCTGAAATTCTTAAATGACTGGCCAATTGAGTGGTCTGGCCATTCTACTCCAAAAGACCATAACCATCCAGGTAGCCATATTTCCAACGCCAGCCATACCAGCCTGGCGTTGGAGCTTGCCCTCTTAGAGTCACCTGGCCATCGCCTTCACCGGGGAAGAAACGGCAGGAGAACCTTCCCAGGGTAATTCGCACTCGACGCCTTTGGAGTTTTTCGGATTCGTCACCGTCAAGAAAATTGCTTTCGGCTGCAAAGGATGCAATGGTTGCTGGCGTGTAGACGTCGTCATCATCCAAGTTCTGGATGATTTCTTTATACTTCGCTGGTCTGCCGATTGATTTCTTCATTTTCCTCTCCCGCCGTGTCCAGTACGTCCACCTTTGGTCCATCGCCCCAACTTCAATTAATGTTTTTCGAGTAACCACCACATTAAAAAATCGGAACACTTCGAATCCTTATGTTTTATCTGAAAAATTCCTCCTTGCCAAGTCAATAATGCCATCCAGATGTTTACAGGCCCCAAAATGTTCCTGCTGTCACTGTGAAAACATCTCTAGTCTTTATACGGAGTAAAACATTTTGGCTTGTGAAAAACCAGCGCTGCTAAATTTTTTTGATTGACGATACTTTGAGGTTGGTATACCTTTAAAGAGCGAAAATAAGGAAACACCAAAAGTGCATCTCTTCCCAAATTGATGTGTTTTACCGGTATCAACTTAAATACTTACAGCATGAACGCCCTCTAACCGCCCAACCACGAGGAGGATTTTCTTATGCAGCTAACCGGCTTACTCTGGGGCAGCAAGCTACTAGACTATGTTTCGTTCCCTTGTTCCGAGGTTTTGGGGCCAGAAACCAGTGTTGATAAATTGAAGGATCTCATATCTCGCAAGGGCCAGATATTCATCAAACCCATCTTCAAGGGAGGGGTTGGAAAAAAGGGAAAGCTGGGTCTTATTGGCAGAGCAAAAGACATAGATACGGCCTTAAAGGAGAAGGAGCGCCTTTATTTTATTGATTATCAATATAAAAATCAAACAGTTAAGGCGGACGGGGTAACTTTTGAGGGCGGTGTTCCCGCCGAACAGGAAATCTATTTCTCAATAACTGAGTCCACTCAGTTCAGGGCTCCCATTATGACCTTGACTCATCATGGCGGTGTTGATATTGAGGAGCTGCCACCCGATAAGATCGCCATTATTCCTTTCGATCCCCTAACTGGTTTGAAGAGTTTTCATGTGGCTAATGCTTTGATTAAGCTTGGTGCTCCTAAAGAACTTATGAGTCCACTGGTGCAGAACTTGCCAAAACTTTGGACCCTGTATAATCATTATGGCATGAACGTACTGGAGTTGAACCCCATTCGCATGTGGGAAAACGAAAAGGGACGTCTAGTCCCAGTAGCCTGTGATTTCAAGGGCCAATTTGATATAGACGACCCGGCCTGGAAAAGATTAAAACTACCTGCTCGTTTGTTTACCTCCGACTATACCGAATTCGAGCAGGAAGTGAATGCGTTGCGTACCTACCAGGGTCAAAGCGACGTGTTTGTCATTAATGAAAAAGGGACCATTACCGCGCCAACCTTTGGCGGAGGAGCCAATGCGCTGGTTACGGAGTTGTTGGGTGATCGAGCCACCATTTCATCAGATTTTGGCGGCAACCCTCCTTATGAGAAGATGTTTCAAATTTCAAAAATCGTGTTCAAATATTGGCTGGCTCAGTCCAATGTGCTTTTCATTATTGGGGGTAAGGCCAATAATACGGATATTTTCGAAACGTTTCGCTCCATGGCCGACGCCCTGAGGCAGCATTTCCACCAATACGGACCCAGTCCCCTTTATGTGGCGGTTGGTCGTGGCGGACCCAATCTTATCAGAGGCATGGCTTATCTCAAGGACGTATTGGAGTCGCTTGGTTTGCCCTACCGGTTTTTTGGTCATGACAGCGCCATGTCCGAAGTCATCAACCATGTCTTAAAAGTGGACCAGTGGATGGAAGCCGAGGGCAGAAGGCTACTCGCAGCTCGCATGGGTTTGGATGAGGACAGGAGGCCGCATGCATAAGAACGGCGTAGGCAATGTGCCCTATTATTTTGGAATCAAATCGTTAGATGAAATCGCAACCCGAGATGATCGGGTATGTGTTTTAAACATCCTGGGTACCGAAAGCAGAGGCGTAACCCCCATTAGCCATCTCTATTCTGGTGGAAATATTGTATTTGGGACGAGCCCCGGAAGATCTGGGCAATTCCTGAACACCCCTGCCGGCTCCATTCCTGTCTTTCACTCGGTGAAGGAGGGCTTGGAGGCGGGCCATGAATTTAACACCGGCGTAGTTTACCTTCCGCCCGCAGCCGTCAAAGACGGTGTTTCGGAATTAATCGGTAAGAACCCACATCTAAAGAAGATCGTGATTGTTACAGAAAAGATCTCGGTGAAGGACTCTCGCACCATTCGGGCTATTTGCCAGGTGAATGGGATTGATGTGTTTGGCGGCAACTGTCTGGGCGTTGCTGATGCTTGGAATAAGGTGCGCCTGGGAGGCGCTCTCGGCGGAAATACTCCGGATGAGTCTTTGGTGAAGGGTTCAACCGCCATATTCTCCAATTCCGGCAATTTCACAACGACTATTGCAACCTACCTCCAAACAGAGGGTTGGGGTACTACAACCTCCATTTCCAGCGGCAAGGATGTTTACATTCATTATGGCCCGAAGGAGTTCTTCTTCGCACTTGAAAACGACATCCGCTCAAAAGGCGCGGTTCTTTACATCGAGCCAGGCGGGTATTATGAACATCAGCTAACCATAACAAAGCCAACCATCGCCTGTGTTGTTGGCCGTTGGAAGGCAAAATTGACCCATGCCTGTGGTCATGCGGGTTCTCTTGCGGGATCGGGGGATGACGCCGCAGCCAAGGAGCGCTGGTTCATGAAGGCCTTCGGCGTTGATGATCTTTATACTCCAGAAAGACCTGTATTTTCGAAAATGGGCGCTGTGGTGTCCAATATATCCCATATTCCCGAAGCCTTGACAAAAGTAATGGCTTTAAATGGGATTTCACCTGACTTTGAGCCTCGAGGCGATCTTTCCCTGAAATGTTGGTTCGCTAATAATCAGGGACTTCCTCTTCCAGAATCTCTTGATTTGGAAGTGGTTCCGGCCTTGGAACCCTATAACCAGCAAATCATGGCTGTTAGCCGACAGGTAGGGGCTCAGCTTCCTCGCCAGTCTATGAGAAACGCCAGCGGCGCTTCTATGATGGATCGAAACACCCATGTTTCAAAACTGCATAACCGTTCTATCTTGGATGCGTCGGGCAAATCTCTGGAGGAGAATCTGGTCTTTGCTCTTATCAGGTCCTGGCCGGATCAACAATCCACGGCTTTTGCTGATGTGGTTTTGAATTCCAGGGTCAATATGTCCGGTGATCCCGCACTGGCTGCCGCTCAAGCGGCTCGTGACGCGGATGCTTCTCCAAATTGTGCAACTGCCGCCGCCATGGCCATTCAAGGTCCTGGTCGCGTGCGGCAGGCCCAAGCGGTCATGAGTTGTTTCATCGATATTTTCGCCGGGCTCGCGCTGCCGAAATCTGGAGAGCCTTTTGATGATCGTTTGTTGTTAAACAAGTTAACCACAGACCAACGTTCGCTGTTTATGGCTGACGAGGAGGATCCTCTCGCATCTGCAATGCTAAAGGCTGCTGCGAGAAGGGGAGGCGATTCCCTTTTTCTCTCTTTTGTGAATCATGCCGCCGAGGGCCGCCCAACAGCGCATGCAGTTACCGCAGGTATCTGGGCGCATATCGCTTGGGAGGCCCTGGCCAGAAAAACCATATCCAAATCAACGTTCCTGGCTTTGCCCTGGCATTCGCTCTCCTTTTCCACGTTTGTGGGAAGCGCCGTTAGCGCTCAGCTTCATGACGCGAACACGTTCCGAGGCGTGGATATGGAAGAAATTTTGGAGCACTGGCGTTTCTGCGAGGTTGCTTTTCTATCACTTATCGGGCGACGCCCCACCCAAAACGAACTTTTCGAGTTTAACATGCTCATGGGTTTGTTGATTACCAATGGCCCGGGCACTATTTCGGCTCAGGGATGCAAGGGCGGCGTGAGCGCGGATGGCCCGGAACAGCCCGACAGGGTTCAGGTGAATAAGGCCATGATCGGGTTTTTGACCCATACGGGTTTTGCCCATGGCGGCAACGGCTTTGAGTCCATCGCCTTCTTGCTGGAGCGTTTTAAAAGCGTTTCTTTGAGCGACCCGGGTCAGAGAAAGCATGGCCTGGATTTGAAAGACATGGCGCAACGATACGCCAAAGATTATGGCGTTTATAAGAAATCGGAAAAAGAGGCTGGGAATTTGGACTACATGAAAATTCCCTGTATCAATCACCCCATATTCAAGGGTCGGGATGTGAACTACGATCCAAGAGAGCGGTATGTGAGCAAGAAATTGGAGGAACGGGGCTCCTACAATATCTTCTTGGATTTCTATCACCACCTGGTTCAAGGCCTGTTCGACACCAAGGTAACCCGCAACGTCTATTGCGTGAATGTGGATGCTGTGATTGCCGTAACCCTTCTCAAAATCCTGTGGAAACCATTCCAAAAAGGCGAGATCGATGAACGGGAAATGGAAACGGCGGCGTTCACTGCGTTTCTCTACGGCAGAATGATTGGCTGCGCGGCGGAAATAGACGACCACACCAATCGCGGGCGCAACATGGACACCAGAACGCCTGCCAGCAAATGTGGTTTTGTAGGCTAACATGTGGAAGCCGCCGCTTTTGCGGCGGCTTTTACGGGATCATCATTATCAGACGAACGGCGTCTAATCGGCATTGAGATTCTTCTAAATTCTCAATGATCATGTTAAGGCGTTCCTCAATATGGTCAAGCTCTTCGGGTTTCACGCTTGGGTTGATGTCCATCAAGGCTTTTAGCCGATCATATTCCACCTTTAATTCCAACATGGCGCTTTGCTCGGCTTCCTGACGAAGGTCCTCACTTATGTCTTCGGCTTCCATTGCCGCTACGGCCAGCAGCGACTCTACAATTTCGGTTAAGGCGCCACGTTGATGATGGAGCTTATTGACAGGTCCGTGCTCCAGGCGCACCATGGGCAGCTGTTCCAACAGATCCGGTCTCAGCTTCTTGTTCTGGTCAACCGCAATCACGATGGGAATGGGAGGAAGGAATCTGCCTAAACGGAGTTCATCCCCTCCCTGGCATTCAAAGATATACACGCCCTGCACCAGGATTCCCGGTTCTGGAGCGCCCTTCCAAAGGGCGAAGCTGGTCGCGCCTTTTTCCATGCTCAGGATCATATCTATGGCGCCTGTAACCATGGGATGGTCGAAGCTTAAAAAGGCCAAATCTTCGCGGGCGACGGCATGCTCCCGGGTGTAGGTAATCTCCAAGCCGTCTTCTGGCAAGCAGGGAAAAGATTCCACTGTCATCTGCGGCGTGGGATGGAGAATCTGGGTCTGCAATTGATCCTGGTCCTCTACTGCAATGCCATATAGCTCAAATATCCCGTCCATGAAGGTTTTAAGAGCCACGCTTCCTTCCATGGCTTTAATAGACTCCACCTGATCTTCGGCTACTTCAGGGTCGAATGAGTTCAACTCCAGGAGTCGGTCGCGGCCTTTTTCGATGGTGTTCTTGAGTTCTGTTGCAAAGATCCGCGTTTTGGCAATAAAGGGGTCCATGATCTCGGGATCCTGAACAGCGTCGAAGAACTTGAAGATGTCTTCCTTCACGTGCTCAAAGATATAATCCCCTTCAAGCAGATGATGCTCGAAGGCGTCTAAACCCTCATGGTGCCAGCGATAAAGGTATTGCTGAGGACTATTGTCAATGAAAGGGATGTAGATGTCGATATCTTGTCGCTGTCCAATGCGGTCGAGGCGCCCAATTCTCTGTTCCAAAAGCGCCGGGTTAATGGGAAGGTCGAAGAGGATGAGCTTGTGGGCGAATTGGAAATTTCGGCCTTCACTGCCTATTTCCGAGCAAATGAGCACTCGCGCCCCTTCCGGACGGGCGAACCAGGCAGCCTGACGGTCTCGCTCTAATAGGGTTAACTCTTCGTGGAAGACAGCTATATCAATGTCTTTGGTGAGACCGAACCACTCTTGTAAAGCAAGAACCACGGATTTTCTGGAACAAATAAATAAAAACTTATCATCCGGGTTCTGTCTGAGAAATGGGACGAGCCATTTCAACCTGGGGTCTTCACGCCATGCTTTTTGCAACAGCTTCCGGTTGTCCTGAAGTTTTCCGTCCAAATCCCCGGGATGGAACGAGGGCGCTCCAGCCAAAAGTTTCTCAGCAATACCCTTGCGGGTTCTGACCAACTTAAGAGCCTCTTGCATGAAGTCTCTATAAGACACATTATTGGTTAACTTTATGGGATGAACCATGCGCTTGGGGTAGCCGGTCAACACCTTTCGATGATTGCGGTAAACCATGCGCCCGGTGCCATGGCGGTCAATTAGCTCACGACAAAAAGAGCGCTGCTCTTCAGTGGTGAGGTTTTCGTGGTCCGGGGCTTTCTCAATGAGACTGTGATCATCGGGAAAAAGGGCTGCAATTTCCCCTTTAACGCCTCTTCCGTCGCCAGACAGGACTCGCTCGGTAATGTCGGCCATGGCTCCGTACTGTTCATTTTCAGCGTAAAAACCCTCAAGTGAGTCGAAGCGATCCGGGTCCAACAGGCGCAGACGTCCAAAATGGCTTTCCAGACCGAGCTGTCTGGGCGTTGCTGTGAGCAGAAGCATGCCGCCGCATGTTTTTGAAAGATCTTCCACCAACTCATATTGCACGGAATAATTGTCTTCACTCCAATAGAGATGGTGGGCTTCATCCACAATGACCAGGTCCCACTCCGCATCCGTAATCCATTCTCGCAATTGGTGGTCCTCGCAGGCCTTGTCCAAATCTTGGAGCACGCAACGGTGGCTGAGATAGGGATTCATGTCGGGATGGGTTTTGGAGAGTTCCTCCGCCTGGGTTGGGGTCATGATGCTGAAAAGGACATTGAATTTACGATAGAACTCTGTAAGCCACTGGGTTATCAGGGAGCCAGGAGCAAGGCACAGTACTCTCTGAACCTCGCCCGTAATCCACAATTGATGAAAAATGAGTCCTGCCTCAATGGTTTTTCCCAAACCTACTTCGTCGGATAGCAACACACGTGGGTTGTGCCGCAGGGCCACATCCCCAGCTATATACAACTGGTGGGGCAAAAGCTCGATGCGAGCGCCAATAAAACCTCTGCATGGGGAGCCCAGGCATTTATTTTTCAGCTCCCATGCGCTTGCGCGCAGATCAAACTCGTGAGGTTTATCTACCTGACCTGCAAGAAGCTTTTGATGGGGCTTGCTGAAGACAATGGAGTGGTTCAGGTCGGTCTCCGGCAACAACTCCGTTTCGCCCAGGTAAAAGGCCAACCCGTTGTTTTCCTTCACGTCTCTGACCACAAACCCGTTGCCGTTATTATCATAAACCGTGTCGCCTGCGTCAAAAAGGACCCTTCTCAGCGGCGCCTTTTTGGCGGCGTATTCTCGCTCAGCGCCCGTAGCCGGAAAAACGACACCCAGATTCCTTGCGCCAACTTCACTGATGATGCCCAAACCTAAAGCCGGTTCTCCAATGCTGGCGCATCGCATACCCACAATCCATTCCATGAACGCTCCTCGTCTTTTTCACTTCCCACCCATCCAATTTAAACCGAAAATGTGGGGTGGATTCCTATGCATCCGTCTCCACGGCCGCATCTTCCGTCGTATGGATCTTATACAACTTATTATAGCCCGCCCGAAAATATATGGAAATTAAATAATAGAGGCAAATTGCCACAGCAAAAACCGAAAAATGGATGAACAACAGAGAGCAAAATGCCCCCAGCACTATGTAATTAAGCGGTTTGTACTTGAATTTAGTTAACCAGAACGAGCCTGGGGTGTCGAACCTCAACGTTGAAATCATAGAAAGCGATAAGGCGATAATGACTACAATAGAGGCTCGAAAAAAGTTCTCCTTGGTTAAATAGGGAAGCAGGCCCCATTTCTCAAGCATTGGCTGCTGCGTGCTCCATTCAAAAAAGATGGGTGAGACCACCACTGCAAACGCTGCTGCCGGAATTGGCAAACCCGTGAAGAACGCCTTTCCATAAATTGAGGCTGTCACATTGAAGCGGGCCAGCCTGATGGCCCCACAAACCAGGAACATGATGGGGAGCAGGTAAAATACGGTATCCGTCACCTGTTGATAGAGATAAAACCTGGAGTACACCACGCATGGCGCGACGCCAAAGGCAACCAGATCGGAAAGGGAATCATATTGAATGCCAAATTCGGATGCGGTGTTTGTGTATCTGGCTACCTTTCCGTCCAAGCCGTCCATGATCATTGCAACCATGATCATATAACTGGCGTAAACAATCTTACCGTCTGTGGCCAGAAGAATGGAAATGAACCCGAAGGTCATGGCAAAGGTGGTGATTGTGCTGGGAAAAATGATCTTAACATTTCTTTTTTTCCGCTTTAAAACCATCATATCACTCCATGCTTACGTTTTGCCTAAAACCTGCCAGCATACCTTATACCATGGCTTGACTCATTTTTATGTCAAATTTCTCTTTTCACTTTCATTTTACATGGCCTGATTCTTCACATTTTTACCCCAAATCAACCCAGGCGGCCCAAGTAATTTACCGGGGTTCTTCAGCCTGTTGATCCCCCGCCAACAGTTGCATTCTGAACCTTGATTTGGCGGCAAACCCGTGATAGGGTTTGTTTTATCATCTGCGTCTCCTGGCGCGCTTTTTTGGAGGGCTAAAAAATGAATGATCACGCCGATCCGCCTTCTCTACCTTGCCTGGAAAACAGCAATCGCAAACGATTGAATGAACTGCTGGTCCAATGGCGAAACGGCGGCACAGAGGCCTACAATGAATTGGTGACCCTGCTCTACGAAGATCTTGTGCGCATCAGCCGCAAGCAGATCCTGGGAGAGAGAAACAATCATACCCTCCAAACCCATGATCTTCTCAATAAGCTGTACATTAAATTATTGGGCTCAAAAACCATACCATGGACCGACTACGTCCACTTCCTTCGAACTGCGGCTAGAACCATGCGTCAGATCCTCATCGATCATGCGAGGGTGTGGGGGCGACGAGCAGACGGGGGTCATGGCATGCAAGTGGATAAGACCCATGGCGGTTTGGAAAGTGAGGCGGGCATGCTCAAACTCCTCGCCCTGGATGAAGCCATGACCAAATTACACGAAATGGATCCTCTCGCCGCCCAGATCGCAGAGCTCAAGATTTTCCTGGGCCTTTCTGTATACGAAATCGCCCGTGAACTGGAACTGTCTGTGAATAAGGCCAAGCGGGAATGGCAGTTTGTGAAACGGTTCATTGGTCATAAACTCATCGAGAGCCAGGAATAGAGTGAGGTTGTTGCATCGCTGGAATGCGGGCATGACAAATATCTATTTATGGAGAAATGAATGTCATTTACGATTTTGAGTGAAAGTAGTGAGATCTGGGGTGGCTGCGAAATTTCACAACAATACTTGCTCCAAGAGATGTGCATTAAGATGTGAATATTTAGGAAGGTAGCCCAAAACCTTTCTATTCTTCCTGGTCTCAATGGCGACTAATTGCTTTGATGCGAATATTTGAAATCCTACGCGCCGCCGATTTTGTTTTAAAGAAGTAAGTTTACCTGACAACAAGGTGGGTTATAATGAGCTGGTATGTGTCGTGGACGATCATTCCATCGATTTTCTTTCATCTATTCATTTACTGTTTTTAGACGCCGCTTCTGAGGGGATAGCCAATTGACCATCCATCGCTACTTTCGTCGTTCATACTCGCTTATTCTAAACACTTTCCTGGTTGTGATCATTGCTGGTCCCGTGGTGAACGCCGCCGAGAATCTGTCTGAATTGGATCGGGGCGACGGTTGGCTTTGGAGTTCATCTCTGGTCCTGCCTCTCATGATTGGGCTGGTCCTTTTGGGGCTCTATGCGCTGTGGTTGAACTGGCGAATGTTGAGTTTAAAAAAGCGTATTTGGGAATACGAGCGGTCTGAAACCAATTCTCTCATTAAGTCCGAGAAAGCCGATTTGGAAGGGAATCGGGCAAAAGACGCTTTTATGGCTCATGTGAGTCATGTTTTGAGAACACCCTTGAATGTGGTGATTGGCTACAGCGAACTGTTGGCGGAAGTCTGTTCCGAGAAAGGCCTGACCGAGATTCTGCCCGATATCGACAAAATCCATCTGTCGGGACAGCAGCTTTTGGAGAATATCAACAATATGCTGCAGCTGACTCAGGCGGAAGCGGGCAAGATGCGGGTGCTTTACGATGTTTTTAGGACAAGGGACTTTGTAGACGAAGTGCTCAAAACCATGACGCCCGCTATGAAGAAATCTTCCAATCGATTTTCACTGAACTATGAGAACCCCCCTGAATATGTGGAGTTAGACCTGGCCAAAATCCGGCAAATTCTGATTCACCTGCTGTCCAACGCCATTAAATACACAGATAAGGGCGAAATTCAGCTAAGATTACACGCCACTCATTTAGATGGCCGCGATTGGCTGGAAATGGAAGTGATCGATACGGGCAAAGGCATTCCCAAAACGCTCCTTAATGATCTGTTTAAAGGCTTTACAGAGCGGGGCCAGTTGGGACGCCCCGAAAATGCGGGAACCGGGCTGGGTCTGGCCATCTGCAAGAGCCTTTGTCGAATGATGGGCGGCGATATCTACGCGGAAAGTGAATGGGGCAAAGGCTCTCGTTTCTCTGTGCGCCTCCCGGCGGCCCCCATGGGCGGCGGCCAGATGAACCCTGGATCGGTTAAGGCGGGAGGCGATATCCTGGTCATTTGCGATGACGTTGCGAAAAACGACATTCTGGTTTCCAGCCTGAGCGTCGAGGGCGTGAGCGTTCAGTCCATTAATCCCGGAAGAGGTCATCTCAAACAAATCGCCAAAAATCCCCCCAATGTGATTGTGGTGGACGGCATGATGTCCGGGCTCAACGGCCTCGCCACCTTGAAAAGCATCGAATCCAAGCCATCTCTGCGGGATACGCCCATGGTCATGACTACCATGATGGACGATGTCAGCATGACCTATACCCTGGGCGTTATTGGCTACATGTTGAAACCGGTCAAGGAAGCCCATCTGCTCAGCGTACTGAGCCATATTCTTCCGGACAATCCCAATGAACCTGTTATGATTGTTGAGGACGACCGGATTACACGTCGCATGATGGGCCAGGCGTTGGAGAGAGCGGGCTGGAATGTAGAGGAGGCTGGCAGCGGCCAGGTTGCTCTGGAAAGAATGGCCCAGTTTAAACCCGCCCTGGTTCTTCTCGACCTCATGATGCCGGAAATGTCTGGTTATGACTTCTTTTCCAAGATTAGGAGCAAAAAGGAATGGCAGGATATTCCGGTTGTTTTTGTCTCCGCAGGCAATGTGTCCGGAGAAAGCAGGTTGCGCATTGGCGGTCCATTCACTTTTATAAACAATAATGGGGATTATCGAGACGACGATTTCCTTCGACGTCTACAACAGCAGGTGATGTTGTACATGAGTCATGAAAAACAACAAAAAGAGGCGGCAAAACATGGCTAAAATATTACTTATCGAAGATCATGAGATGAATAGAGACATGTTGTCCAGGCGACTCAAGCGCAAGGGTTATGAGGTGCTTGAGGCCGGAGACGGTCTGGAAGGCATTGACATGGCCAATACGTCTAAGCCCGACCTTATTTTAATGGACATGAGTCTGCCGGAGCTGGACGGCTGGGAAGCAACACGCAGATTGAAGGCGGATCCCAATACTCAAAATATCCCCATTCTCGGGCTGTCCGCCCATGCCATGTCCGGAGACCGACAAAAGGGGCTGGCTGCCGGCTGTGATGACTACGACACCAAACCCATAGATTTTAAAAGGCTTCTGGGCAAGGTCTCCCATTTTTTAGGCGAACCGGAATAACAGACTACAAAAAAGAGGGATAGATTGCGATCCAATTAGCAACCTACCCCTCAAGTTGGGCGATAAAAATTCTTAAAATGTTGAATCTGTTGGGATTCAGTTAAATTTGTACTGCGGTGTCCGGTTCCTGGCTGAGATGAATGGTTCTACCCGTGTTCAAGTCCAAGACCGTTGTCTCAATCCTCAAGATGTTCACGTCTGCAGGCAGGTTGAGGTCAAGTTTGACGTCCATTCGGGCGAATTCATCTTTTTTGCGTTTAAACAACTCGCCAGGATGCACCTTTTCCGCCACCAACGCGCCGGTCTGATCGTAAGCTCTCTGGCCCACTACAAAGTTGGCGCGGCGTTTTCCCCAACCATAACGTTCCCAGAACATCCAGTCGGTGTCGAAGGACAGATCGGAGGTGAAATCGGAGGCCATTTCCATCGTAGCGTTGGTCTCCTGCTCAGTCAGATCGCCGTCTATGGGGAAGTATCCGCCCAGATTGCGAGCCATCTTGGCGATGCCCTTCACGCCCACCCGGACGTTGCGAAACTTGGGAGAATCCACCTTTGAGTAGTAGCGGATGAGGTAATAATGCTCCATTCCGTATATGGCTTGCTCAACGCGGTCACCCAGATCCCTGTAAGGCGTGCGAAGCGTGAAGCCTGCGGTGGCGGCGGCCAAATCAACTTGACGGCCCGCAGCCAGGCGCACCGGCTCGCCCCGAGTGAGCGTAAGCGTGTTAATGGCAATCTTGTTTTTCAAACAAGCCGTTTGGATGTCTTTCAGCGTGATGGTGTCCATCTGGTCAATATTGGTTTCTCCCAGATCGTCGCCTATGGTCCAGTTCTCCGTAATCAGGACCATGTTTTTCTTGCCCGACCACACGCCGAGGTATCGCACGAACTGACCCAGAATTTCGGTTTGACGGCGGTAGTAGTTGCGCCGCCATTCCCTGGAGATGGAGCCATAGCCGTTTGGAGCGTCCAAGGCCCGGTAACGTTTCTTCCGGAAAATGCTCTCGGCGAGATCAACACCCTCGATCAAAGCCTGGGTGTCTCGTGTGAATCCCACCACCTCGGCAATGCCGTCCATTTTAATAGCCAGTCCTATTTCGTGTTTTCCCAAATACAGTGTATTCAGGTAATCGCGGAGTTCGGGAAAGACTCTGGACATGAGAGGGATGGAGGTCTGGCCATAGTCAAGAACCAGCATGACCCGAGAACGATGACGCTCTGCTTCTTCATCTGAAAGGCGACTTAGCTGGAATTCTTCGACCGAATCCAATGTCATCCTCTTTCCGTTTTCCTTGACGACAAAATCGTCAGCCGAAAGGCCGGATATGAAGTTGCGTCCCAGATCTTGGGCCTTAACTTCCAGTTCAACCAGGTTCACTCTATACTCTTCCGATACGTCCCCGGATTGCCAGGCAAACAAAGGGACCGAACAAATTAGCATCATCAGATATCTCATGGTCAAAGACCTCCAAAAAGAATTATCCGGACGCTTATTATAACAGCATTTTCTGTGCCAAAAGAACATGCTAGTTGATGCTCAAAATGTGTTCCTGTGTTTTAAACTATAGAAAAATATGGCGTTATGCTGATATGTTTTTTTCTTCGCCTTCCCAATTGGCCGAAGAATTGGCCTGGCGCAGGCCTGAAAGCGCCCTCTCAAGACTGTCACCAAATGAGTACAGTTTGAACTGGGAGGCCGTTCAGGAAAAAAAACCGGGCAGGGGCGCCCGGTTTCAGTATGGGGATTGATAAGGGAGAAGGCCTGTGGCCTCATTCCCATTCTCACCCTATTGCTTTAATCGTAAAGGGTTACGACACCCTCCGCTTGGTTTCAGGACCCACGCTTTGCGTGAGCGCTTCCTTAAACCGGCCCGTCAGGTTGTCCTCTTCTCCCACGGAGACCCGAATGAGCTGAGGGGAAATGCCACAGCTAGCCGCCCATTCCAATTCATGGTAATGGGCCAACAGGGTATAGGCGCAGGCCAAAGTGAAGCCGGTTCCCAAACTGGGACCCTTGCTCACCTTCAGTTGATCATAGAAACCAGGCGTGGTCTGTTCTGCGTTTTTTAGGACAAGGGAAAATATCGCGCCATTGCCCGCAACGTCGGGGCGCTTTAATCTGCGGTAGTTCAGCTCATTCTCTGGGTAGTACAACTGAGAGATGCGGTCGTCTTCATAAAGCGTCTTCACCAGATTTTGGGTGTTGGCGGTCAAGGCCGCCATCCGATCCGCAAAATTCCGTGAATTTTTTTCCAGGGCGAGCGCGTCGTCGTCCCACAGGAGATCTTCATAGTCGGCGTCTATGCCGGCGGCTAATTCTCGGCCCGTAACCGAACGGGGGTTGATCACCAAGGAGCCGCCCATGACGTCGCCCACGCTTGAGAAGTATTTGGTGAGACTGGTGGCCACCACATCCGCATAGGGCAAGACATCTAGATTGTAGAAACTATCCAAGGTGTTGTCCACCACCAGGGGAATGCCTGCAAGGCGCAAAGTTTTGGACAGTTTAATAAGATCGGGAACTCGTAAACGAGGGTTGGTGGGACACTCGCAAAATACAGCGCTAATCTCATTTTTTTCAGCCAGTTCAATAACGCGGCTCAGGGCTTCTTCGTCTCCATTGGGGAAAAAATGGACGCCCACGCCCATCTTCTCCTGAATTTTGAGGGTGTCTACATAGGGGAACCCGAACTGAACGGTGGGTTTAGGGCTCCTGGCCACCACGGCGCGATGAACCTGAGCGATGGCGGACATGCCGGTAGAGAAGAGCCAGACAGGCGCGGAAGGGTTGCCCGCCAACAGGGCGATGCGAGCCTTAAGGATTTCACGAGCCAGGTCGCCTCTGCCAGTTTTTGGCGCGTTGTCCAGCACCTTCGCGGCCTGGCGACTGGAGATAATGTCTCCGCAATGTTGCCAGAAGGCCAACAGGCAATCGTAAGCCTCTTTGGGGGCCGCCACAGGGTAGAGGCCCTGTAAGGGCTCTAAAATTTGAGCCTTGTGCTCCGTTTGACTTTCAACGAAAGCCAGACATCGGCCAGCCACTTTTTCAGAAGGAAAGGGCAGGCATTTCCAATCTTGTGAAGGAAGCTGGTCGTTGAAGCGCTCGGCTAGCGCCAACACATTGGGGTGCAGTTTGAAGCGAGGATAACCCGACTGCAGCGCGTTCACCACCCGGGCCTCTCCCTCCTCATACCCCACAACGTCCTTCCAAGTGGGCATGGCTACTGACGTTGCGTGTTCGCTTTCGGGAAGGGGTTCGCCGAGATGATCAGGATGCCAATACGGAAACCGATGCAAATTTCTCATGACAGGTCACTCCTTCCAAGCTTGTTTTCAAATCTTGCACCAAATCGTCTCCGTGCTCAATGCCTACGGAGAAGCGGACGACAGAATCGGTGATGCCCACCTGCTCGCGGACTTCGCGGGGCACGCTCGCATGGGTCATGGACGCGGGATGGCAGCAGAGAGACTCCACGCCGCCCAGGCTTTCGGCCAAAGTGAATAACTGAAGCCTTTCCAGGAATGCGCGTGTTTCCTTAAGCGACATGCCCAGGTCGGCCACCACCACTCCGGAACCCCCGCGCATCTGGCGTTTGGCCAACTCGTACTGGGGATGGGAGGGATGAAATGGGTAACGCGCCCATTTGGTGGTCTTTAAACTGTGCAGGAACTCAGTGATCTGAAAGGCGTTTTGCTGGTGGCGCTCCATGCGCAAGGCCAGGGTTTTGACGCCGCGAGTAATGAGCCATGCGTCGAAGGGCGCCGGATTCAGGCCCAGCGCCTTTTGCGAGAAAACCATTTCCTCGGCCCAGGTTGCGTCGTTGGTGCAAACCACGCCCCCCAGGCAGTCGGAATGGCCGTTGGTGTATTTGGTGGTGCTGGACAGGGACAGGTCTGCGCCCAAAGCGAGAGGCTTCTGGACGTAACTTGAAGCAAAAGTGTTGTCTACAAGAACTGTGGCCCCTGCCTGGTGGGCGTAGTGGGAGACGGTTTCTATGTCGATGATCTTCAGCAAAGGGTTGGTGGGCGACTCCAGCCAGACCATTCTTGGCTTCAACTCCAGAATTTGGTTGTAATTGGCGGGGTCGGTGAAGTCCATGTAGGTGACCTTGAGCCCGAATTTCTCGAAAACCCGGTTGAACAGACGGAAGGTGCAGCCGTAGATATTCTCTTCAGCAAGAACCAGGTCGCCGCTCTTCAATGTGGAGACAACTGCTGTAATGGCAGCTACGCCGCTGGAGAAAACGGTGGCGTGCTCCGCCCCTTCCAAGCTGGCGAGGGTCTGTTCCAGGGTGCGGAAATTGGGGTTGCCCGATCGAGTGTAATCGAACCCGTGGGCGTTGCCCGATGCGAAGGTTGAGGTGGCGTAGATGGGCTGGGTGACCGCCCCGGTTCCGTCGTTGAAGATAGCGCCGTCATGAATGGCGCGCGTTTCAAACTGCTGCGCGTGTTTGGCTTGCTTCTCATTATAGTAATTGAATTGCGTCATGACTGTACCTTCCTTATGCCTCTACCGGGATGCCCCACTGGGGCGCATGGTCTTGATTTTTTCCGGATCTGAAATCGGGGGGGATGATGGTTCCCACTGCCTCGGGTTCGCGAGTGTTGAGTATTTGTAGGGGGATGCCTTTGCCTCGAAGCGCCCGTAAACAAGGGGGGTAGAGCACTTTGGCGCCGTTTCGCGCCATGCGGTACGCTTCTTCAAGGGGGAGTTGGGGGATGGGCTGGGCGCTTGGGTTCACCCGGGGGTCGGCTGTGTAGACGCCACTGACGTCTGTCCAAATTTGGATGTTTGATGCTGGGAGCAGGGTTCCCAGGTAGGTTGCGGTGAAATCTGAACCGCCGCGACCCAGGGTTGTCGGAAATCCGTGGGGCGTGGCGCCGACAAAGCCCTGGGTCACAACGATTCGTCCTTGAGCCAATAGAGGCGCAACCCATTGGCGTAGCTGGTTTCGGGTGGCGTCTTCGTCTGGACGCGCATTGCCGAAGCGTGTGGTGGTGATCATGAAATTGTGGGCGTCACTCCAGTACGCTCTTCTCGTTAAGGTTCTCAGTTTAAAGCAGAAAAGCTTGGAGCCAAATCGCTCTCCGAATGACAGGATGTGGTCTCTGTCTGCGTAATCGAAGCTCTCCACCGAAAATAGCTGTCGAACGAGGCGTTCCAGCATGCCGTAATCTGTAAAAAAACTTTCCTGATAGGCCAGGAGGTCGTCACCTGAAAGCAATTCCTCGCTTAAGTTGAGGTGCCTGGCCTGTAAATCTGACAGGGTGGTGTTCGTTATTTCCGGGTCCCTGGCTTGGACGCCGTCCGCGAGGCGCACCAGCATGTCCGTCACGCCGCCCAACGCCGAGACCACCACCAGAGGCTTGCCCGACTTAACCGCCGCAACCAACTTGACCGCGTTCGTCAAGCTGTCTGCGGAGCCAACCGAAGTGCCCCCAAACTTCATGACCAGCGCCCCGCTCATGAACAAACCTCCCCACAACAGGGGCCATACCCGAGGTTCATGAAAGAGGAAGGAGCCGAACCGTGAAAAAAATGGGGGGGGTAACAGGTTCGGCCCCAAATGCAATTGGTTTCTTCTAAAGTACTGGTCATAATCGTCCTCCGTTGAACCGATGGGTTAAAGTTACATCGATGAAAGTGGAGGACCTGCCTGCGTGAAACGCGACCAGGAGAAACTTTTTTAATAAAAAAAGCCTCTCCCAGTGATTTTTGGAAGAGGCTTATCTCTAAGATCTCTATTATCTTCCCCAAAATCCTGGGCAGGATTTAGCACCGGGCGTGGTTAAACCACCGGTTGCTAAGGTTTCACAGGGCCTGATCCCTCCACCTTTCTCGATAAATGCTTTTTAAGTTTATTCGTGCCGGAACGGTCCGGGCTTGTACCCCCTAATGGGAAATTGAACCGGGTAAGACAAGTCCATGTCTCGTCCCTGTTGCACCTAATGTAACCGCAAAATAGGGACTCGTCAATATTTATTTTAAAAAAACTGGTGTGTTCACAAATTTGTAACATCGGCCGTTTCTTTCCAGCTTCATTCCGACTCGTTCATAACACACACGTAAGCCAGGTACCTCGCGTTTTTCTCGGTGGTCTGCTGAGTCCATACCGCCTTGGCCAGAACCCCGTCCACCAACTTCACCTTCCAAACCGTCTCATCCGGCTTATCCAGCGGGGGCAGCGCATCTTTCGAGAATTCCGATATATGGTAATCGGAGAGCAGGTATTTGCCAAAATTAGGACCCTTGATGATCACGGCGAAGGTGATCTGGTCCGCGTCCAGGAGGAAGGTGTAGCCCAGATTTCCGTCTGAAGCATAGTGGATTTCCCTTGCGATTCGACCGGGGAAGAGTGCGCCGAACTCCCTTGGCCCCTGCTGACCGTAAATTAGCTGATCCCCCGCGTGATACTTCTTTACTTCTTCGTATGTGAAATTTAAGCCCGTAGATAAGGCCCTTTGCACCATTTGGTTAAACGGGGGAGGGGTGCGTTTTTCCTGAGATTTCTGCTGGCGGATAACCTTTTTTATTTCAGGGTTTTTGTTAAACTGGTCGGCAATCTTCTCAAACATGCTCGGCCCGCCCTTGCGAGGCGGCCATAACATCACAGCAACCACGCTGATAACAACGGCCAGGGCAATGACCGCCATGTACCGCTTCCTAAAACCCTTTGATCCAGGCTCCTGAGGCTGCTTCTCCATATGAAGACCGGCGTTGGGACTATTGCGGCCAGGCGCTGGTTTTGAACCCCCGTTTGGCGCGGGAGTCGGCAATAGCAGCTTCAATTCAATGGGGTGATCGGCGCCGTCCTTGAGCACTTTGTCCCCGGGCTTTACTTTTCCCGCCTCCAACTGGCGCTTCAATTGAGAGAGACTGAAGGGGCCGAGACGATCCTCGCCGTCGATCAGGCGCCAGACCTCCAGATCGGTTTTCGGGGTTCTCGCCGGAGAGACCTTATTCTCAGCGGGTTTCGGAGCAGGCCTGTCCTGGGACGGCTGGCTGCTGGCGAATTCGGGAATATCGCTCAAGCTCATAACGTCCTGACCCGTCTTGTCTTTTGCCACTCGGGTCTCCATGCCAATCTTGCCGGCCTCAATCAGGGACCGGACCTTCTCCAGGGAGAATGGACCGTAGAATTTACCGCTTCTCTCCAAAAACCAGGGGCCGTCGCCCATAATACACCCGCCTTACTCTAATACCTGAACTTATTATCTTACGCCTCCGCCATTTGATCAATGGCCAATTTCCGGTTGGCCCCTCGCATATGTGGCGTTTGGGTGAGATTTCTGTTTTATAGACTATGGCAAAGGGCGGCCTGAAGCCTTTGGCGGCAGGAGCGGGCAGGCCCTGTCTGAAAGTTGGCCCGCGGATTATCATCTCTTGGTTACAGTAATTTATCGCTTTTTCTGCTACAATTTCCTGTCCGTAAAACGTTCTCAGTTTTTGGGAAGGTTCCAAGGAGTACGATAATGAATCACAAGCACGATCCCAAATACCATAAATTTATCAAGAAGCTGATCGTGTCCGAGAAAATGGAGGCTTTAGGCGGTCTGCTTAATAATCTGGACGCGGTTGAAATTGCCAATGCTTTAATTCAGTTGAAGCTTAAACACCAAACCCAGGTTCTTGAGGTTTTAGACAACGAGAAGGCCTCGGAAGTCGTTTCCTATCTCCACAATTCCCCGCTCCTGCAAAATATAACAGAACATCTCAAGACTCAACATCTTACCGAGATTATTGAAGAGATGGACAAGGACGATGCGGCCGATTTCGTGTCTATTCTGGAAGACGAAAAGGCCGACGAGGTTCTGAGCAATTTGTCTAAAAAGGACCAGGACGAAATAACCACCCTGCTGCAGTACAACGAGGAAAGCGCGGGCGGGATCATGAATCCCCACGTGGTGACCGCCACCAAAGACATGACGGTGGCCCAGGCTGTGGTGGCCATTCGCAAATATACCACCGACAATGACGTGGACCAGTTCTACACGATTTACGTGATTGATGATCATCGTCACCTCATTGGAACTGTTGAGGTTACCAGCCTGCTTCTGGCCTCGCCAAAAGACATTATCGAAAATATCATGGATCCCGACGTAGTGGCCGTGGATGTTGATCTTGACCAGGAAGAGGTGGCCAAAACGGCGCGGGAATACGACCTGGTTGTGGTGCCGGTCATCGACCGACATCTTCGATTAATTGGTCGCATCACCATCGATGATCTGGTGGATGTTATTTCGGAAGAATACGAAGAAGACATCGGCATGATTTCCGGTACAGGCGACGAGGATGTGCTTGACACCAGTCTGGTTAAAACCGTGCGTGATCGCCTGCCCTGGCTGCTTCTGGCCATGTTGGGCGGCGGTCTGGCGGCCCTGGTGATGAATTTCTACGAAGAGTCCATCAAAATTCTGCCGAAAGTGGCTTATTTCGTGCCGCTTATCGCTGCTATGGGCGGCAATATCGGCATTCAATCCTCCTCCATTGTGGTTCGCGGTCTGGCAACCGGCGAGATTCGCGCGACGGATCTGGTGGGCCGGCTCTGGCGCGAACTTCGGGTTGGCTTCCTAAATGGCGTAATCTGTTCTGTTTGCCTGCTGTTTCTCTCCTGGTACATGTCGGACAGTTTAAACTTTGGCGTGTCCTCTGGAGTCTCGCTTTTAATCGTCGTGGTAATGGCGGCGGGCATTGGAGCTTCGGTTCCCATCGTACTGAAAAGGCTGAACATCGATCCAGCTCTTGCCACTGGTCCCTTTATCACAACGGCCAACGACGTGCTGGACGTGTCCATCTACCTGGTGATTGCCTTTAAAATCAACGCCATGGGCGTGTTCTAGGCCTTGACGCCGGTAATGTACAAGGTGGCCGCGAGGCGATGGGCCTCTGGGAACCGATTCACAAAATAATCCAAAAACTTAAGCGGGAATAAAGCGGCGGTAACGGCTCCTTTCACAGGTACATAACCCTTGGGCCACCTCATGCCGGTCAACACGTAGAACCATTCCGAGATAAGGTTCACCATGGCCGAGCAGGGGCCGCCGTGGATGCCCGCTTCCAAATTGGAAAAAGCCGAAAATTCCTCCAGGAGACCCTCCTTGGACCAACGGCGATAATCGTTGGGGTGACCGTGGAAGGGGAAGAGAAACGGGACAATGAAAAAGAAGCGCCCGCCCGGGGCTAGGACTCTGTGAGTCTCTGAAATAATGCGGGTTGCCTGCGCCACATGCTCTAAGACAACTTCGCAGACCACACCGGTCATGCTCTCGTCTAAAAAGGGGAGGTTCTGAGCGTTGGCAACCACGTCTACCCCTGGAAAATCGTCTAAATCCAGATGGATCGCCCGTTCATACGCCGTGACGCCGCTGCCGGCGACCAGAATGGGGCCGCTGGTTTCCAACACGGATTCCTTGGCCTTGCGCCATTGGGAACCGGGGAAATATTCCGACGTAATCAACTTCCGCAGGCCTTGAAACAGGGCGTTGGGTTTGCGATAGGCGTGAGCCATGGCCGCGCCATCCACCGTTTCCAGATGGTCCCTGGACTGGTGATCCTCGAGAAAACGCGCCACGCCATCCCTGACAGGCCAGAGTTTAGAGCATTTTGCGCAACGGTATCCGCCCGTTTCACCCGCAAGTTTCTGGCCGCAATTGGGGCAGGCCAGAAGATGGTTCCAATGACTTAAATCGCCCAAGGCATCCTCCAGGAGGCAAAGCTTAACACGAGCGGCGGAAATTACATAGAAGGATCTAAATCAGGCCCCAATCCTTGCCCGGCTTCAGCCCGCCGCGCTCTTATTCGCAAGCTCATACGAGTTTTGCTTTTAATGCGGCTGGGATGCGTCTACAATCTAGATATGGCGCTCTGCGAAATCAGGAGCCTGTTTGATTGACGAGGCATTATATGAGCAGTTTTTATGAAATCATCGCTGGGCGAGCGCGATCTGAAAAAACCCGCCAGGAGTTCGTCGCCTGCAACGTGTGCGACAGAAAGCTGAACCCGTTGGACATGTATGTTATTTCAAAGGCTTATCAAGACGGCGCATGTATATTTGAAGCAGTACAATGCGTGGATTGTCAGGTGGATTCTCGCGAATACGCCTCAGAACAATCCATGGAAAACATCACCCTTTACGGCGGGCGGCGGTTTAAGCAATTCATGCAGGACCCCAGCCAGCGGGAATTGTATTATCTGGAAGATCCCTCTTGTTTAATTACGGGCGAAAACCTAACGCCCTCAGATACTTTCGAATTGCACAGCTTCAATATCCCCGGCTCCAACGCAGAAGAGAACTATATCTTTGTGGGGCCAACGGCCATGGAGCAGATGAGTGAGCTGTTGTCGGAAGAGACGCGAAAATCCTGGGGTCGATTCACCGAAAGCCTGTCGCCGGAATCTCCCGATATCGTTGTCTCACCCATGTTCCTATAGTTTTGAAAGCAAAGGATTTTAAATGAGCCATGCTCCCGAAAAACGTCTCCTGTTGATCAGCAATTCCACGGTTCATGGAGAGGGTTATCTCCATCATTGCGCCAGCGCCATTAACGCCTTTTTGGGGGATTGTCCCAGCACTTTGTTCGTGCCATACGCCCTGGCCGACCATCAGGGTTACGCCGACAAGGCCCGGGAAAGCTTCTCCAAATGGGGAAGAACCATCACTTCCATTCACGAAGCGGCGGATCCCGTTCAGGCCGTTGAGCAGGCCCATTCCATTTTTATCGGCGGCGGCAACACCTTCCGTTTATTGAACGCCCTGTATCAGAACAAGTTGATCCAACCCATCCGAAAGCGAGCGGACCAGGGAATGCCCTATATGGGAAGCAGCGCCGGGACCAACGTGGCCTGCCTCACCATTGGAACCACCAACGACATGCCTATTGTGCAACCCCCTTCCTTTGAGGCGCTTCAGCTCGCGCCCTTCAACATCAATCCCCATTACCTGGATCCCGATCCCAATTCCAAACATATGGGGGAAACCCGAGAGGAGCGCATTCTTCAATTCCATGAAGAGAATGCCCAACCCGTGGTTGGTCTGAGAGAGGGGAACTGGTTATTGATCGAAGGGGATAGCGTTCAACTCCAGGGAACAACCGGGGCACGTCTCTTTCAACGAGGCCAGGCCCCCCGGGAACTCGCGTCTCCGGGCGATCTCAGCTTCCTGTTGCAGTAATTAAGGCGCCAACAGGGCTTGTACCTGGCTTTGCAGCTCGGGAATCAGCTCGGCTTCAAACCAGGGATTGCGTCGCAACCATATATTATTTCTGGGACTTGGATGAGGCAGCGGCATACGCTGCGGCCAGACCTCGCGCCACGCCTTCACTCTTTGGGTGAGGCTCATTTTCGGGCCTGGGAAATAGTAGGCTTGGGCGTATTGACCAATCACCAGGGTCAGCCGTATATTTGAAAGCGCGTCAACCAGAGGTTTTCGCCAGGCGGGCGCGCATTCCGGGCGGGGCGGAAGATCGCCGCTTTTTCCCGTTCCCGGGAAGCAGAAACCCATGGGTAAAATGGCCACCAGCTTGGGATTGTAGAAGATCTCGGTCGAGACGCCCAGCCATTGTCTCAGCCGATCCCCGCTAGCATCGTCAAAAGGGACGCC